>JANRME010000045.1:0-12489 GCA_033761835.1 Saprospiraceae bacterium | reverse complement strand
ACCCTTATTCGATCTAAAATTGCTCGGCTTCATCGCAGAACTACCAAATTTTCTAAGAAACTTATTTACCAATGGTTCCTCTTGAAAATTTTTATCCATTATTTCAATGAACTGCCTTCATACATTTGACATCACAACCTACCTGTGTTGGATAAAAATAATAATAATTATTCACCTATTGACTTTGGATTGGAACTCAAAAAATATATTGAGGAAGTTCTTAAAAAGAATGCTATTAAATTTGATAAAATTGAACCCCGATTTATTAGAAGTAGGCTATTGTTAATAATAACATGATCACCCTTAAATGTACTTAGTATTTGCTAATTTCTAATATAATCTCATTCAAATTTTCAATCGCCAATGGAATATTCCAATTCTCGCGGTTGCGGGATTCTACATAATTGGAAATGGCGCGGATCGCCAGGAATTTTTGATTTTCTATTAAGCAAGCATAAAAAAATGCTGCGCCTTCCATCGTTTCTACATCAGCCGGAAAACGTTGGCGAATGGCTTCGATATTAGGCTCAAAACCATGTACTTTATTGACACTGAATCCTTTAACTGTGGGTAAAAAATTGCCGGGATTCGGATTTTGTAAAATACCATTTTGAAAAGGCGTTTGATTTGGATCGATCAAGCCTAAAGTATGAATATCGGTAAAGCTACCGTCTGCTTCTTCTACGCCAAGATCGCCGAAACGCTCAGAAATCAGTTCTACGACTTCTCCAATTGGCAATTCTCGATTGAAAGCGCCTGCTATTCCAGCGTTGATTGCCAGATCATAACGTTTTGTTGCTAAGACCTTCCCCATCGCATAAGCTGTCAAGGGTAGGCCCACGCCCGTGATCAGAACGGCTACACTTTTTTCGCCTTTTTGAAAATGAAATGGCTCGTGTTCGATGAAATTTTTTTTCAGATATTCCAGCAAAGGTGCAATTTCAAAGGCAGTAGCGGAAACAATTAAAATATTTTTCATATTTAAAATCACCGATGGTCAATCGGCGCTACGATTTTTTTCTTTGAAAAGAAATACTTGCAGTTGGCGTAAAGCCTAAGAATTGATGATATACAGAAGCAAGGTCAAATGTTAAGCCATTTTTGAGACCATAACCCAGACCAAAAGCAAGATTGGTGGGGTTGGTGGCCGCGCCGACTCGAAGATTGAATTGCTCAACTAATTGATATTCAATGCCAAACTTGGCGCGCGCAGGGAAGTCGATGTCTTTTTCTACTTCCGCCGAGCAGGTGACGCGCTCGGATGGCAGATATGCTAGACCAATTTTAAAAACCGTCGGTAAATTTTCACCTTCTATCAATTCGATTTGCATAGGGCTATAAGTATGAACGCCAAGTCGCAATTCTGGCAGGACTTGCATCAAAAATCCCAATTCAAAAGTAAAACTTGCCTTGCTTCCATATTCCGGGATTCGAGTATTAAGCGCCAGTATTTGTGCACCGATCGAAAGCTCGTCCAGGAGTTTACGTGCATAAGCGACGCCAATTTTTTGCTGATTAAAACCCTCAAAACCAAAGTGATTAATGGTTAATCCAAATGTGCCAGAGGCAGTAGGTAAAGCCGCTGCTACTGAAAGTGTTTGCAACTCGCTGATAAAAAATCGCTGTTCGGCAAGAGCAGTAAAAGAGAGATTTGTCAAATGCGCTAAACCCGCTTGATTGCTGAAAGCGCTATTGATGTCGGTGAAAGCGACGGAGGCATTACCCATTGCAGCCCCGCGAGCGCCGCCAGTTATGGGAGTTCCGTTTTGCGCAATACTGATTAATGCATTGAAAATCAATAAAATGAATAGTGTTTTTTTCATTTACATTTGGTTTGATTCTATTTTTACTTGGTAAAATTTCCGACTTCCCACTTCCGACTTCCCACTTCATATTAAATGTCCACCGCATTTTCTTGAGTGATATTGGCATAAAAACGTCCGGCTTCAGTCATGGTGCGGTCTTTGGTGAAATTATTGACATGAACCAAGCCAAAACGATAGCTCGGGCCGAGATTCCATTCAAAATTGTCCCAAGTACTCCAATGAATATAGCCTCGGATATCCACACCGCTATGCATGGTATCATAAATCACTTTCAAATATTCTTTAATACTTTTGATTCTTTCAGAAGAATCGTCTGTACAAATCCCATTTTCGACTAGAATAATCGGCATTCTTCGCCACTTAAAAACTCGCTTTAATAGAATGCCCAGCCCATCTGGGTTGTAGCCCCACATTTTATCGTGGCGAATTTTGAGCTTATCCAATTTGCCAGGATTATCCAATTCAGTGATCGGGAAAGGATTCATCGGCACGTAAGCATAATAACTAATGCCCCAATAATCCATTTTCGGCAGAAAAATCTTGGCGCTGCGGCGATTGTACCACCAATCTGCTAAGCGAGCAGGAAGCCATCCTACCGTGTTCAAATGCTTGAAATAAGACATATTAAGCGAAATACTTACCCAATGTTCAGGATATTCTTGTTTTATCAAATCATAGACAATACTATGTGCCATCATTATATGGCGAAGTGCACGATTGGTTTTGAAATAGTTTCTTTTTTGAGGCGGAAACATTCCAAGAAGATAAGAGCAAATGGCATAGGCATTAGGCTCGTTGAAGGTATTCCAGTTAAATACAAATTTTCCGAAATGCGTAATACATTGACGAGCAAAGTCAACGAAGGCAGGAATATTGTCACGATTCAACCAACCGCCGTTTTCCTCAAACCAATAAGGATGGGCGAAGTGATGCAATACAAGTAAGATTTTTGTGCCGCCTTCGTTCAATTTTCTAAAAAAATCCTGGTATTCGGCGAGGGTTGTTTCGTCAAAATCGGCATAAGGGGCGCGTTGCAGTTTCGACCAATCTATGCCGCAGCGATATACTGTGCCAAATTGTTGAATATATCCAATATCCTCATTTCTGCGCTTTTCGTGGTCGGTGGTGCGTTCAAAAACGAACTCGTCTCTGGCAACAAAACCTTTCCACTGATGGTCGAAAGCAGTTTCCGTCTGAGCGGCAGAAGTGGACGTACCCCAAAGGAAATTCTTAGGAAATTCAAGTTTCATGTGCAGTTTGCAGTTTGCAGAAGCAAAATATGGATTTTTTCTAAAACTATGGACTGCTTCTGCGAACTGTTGCTGCAAATGCTATTTAATCTACCCAATCTGCGATAAAGACATTCGTGTCGCGCGTGCCACCATTATTGCGATTGGAGGCGAAAACCAGCTTTTTTCCATCTGGTGAAAACATCGGAAAAGAATCAAAAACGCTGTCAAATGTAATTTGTTTCAAGCCTGTTCCATCGGTGTTAACCATAAATAAATTGAATTGACGGCCGCCCTGGCTATGGTGATTAGAGGCAAATAAGATTTTTTTGCCCGAAGGATGAAAAAACGGTGCCCAATTGGCGCCACCTAAAGTTGTGATTTGGCGAAGATTAGAGCCATCTACATCGCAGATATAGAGCTCCATATCGGTTGGCTGCACCAAACCTTTTGCTAATAAATCTTTATAATTTTTTTGAGCTTCTTCGGTTTTGGGTCGAGATGCTCGGAAAAGAATTTGTTTACTATCTGGTGAGAAAAAAGCGCCACCATCGTAGCCCAAGCCATTTGTAATTTGCTTTACATCTGTGCCATCCAGATTCATGGTGTACAATTCTAAGTCACCGGAACGCACGGAAGTAAATACCATTTTTTTTCCGTCGGGCGAGACAGTTGCTTCTGCATCGTAGCCTGGGGTATCGGTCAATTGCTTGATGATTTTTCCATTCAAATCCGCGACAAAAATATCGAAGCTTTCGTACACTGCCCATACATATTTGCCATTCACCACGCGCGGCGTTTCCGGACATTCAGGACTAGCCAGATGGGTAGAAGCATAAACAATTTGCTTGTCTCCCGGTAAAAAGTAGGAACAAGTAGTACGACCCTGGCCTGTACTTACCATAGGAGGACGTTCACCTGTATAACCTGAAATCGGCAAGTAAAAAATCTGGTCACAAGAAGTTCCCCATTTGTCACTAGTTGCTTGCAGTGTGAGGTATTTCCCATTAAAACTAAAGTAGGCTTCAGCATTGTCACCACCAAAAGTTAACTGTTTAATATTGCGCAAATTACCTTCTTGGGCATATTTCAGCGTATCTAAAGTCGGATTGTACGCACTTGAATCGCTTGTTTTTTTTGGGGTGTTGCAGGATAATGCAAGGATTATTGCAAATGCAATTAGAAAAATTCTCATGATACGATTTTTCGCAAAAATAAAATACCTTTTGAAAGGCATTGCCAATCAACGTATCATATTATTGTCATAATATGATTTTCAGGGTCTTACAGATCGTTTATTTTGCATTAAAATCGATATCTCCTACTTTAATTGCGATGACCGAAAAAGGCGGAATAACCCCCTGCGCAGTAATAGGGAAGGCAGTCGCATCTCCTGAATATGCTTCAAAAAAAGGATCTAATACATTTGAAAAAGTGTAATTAGCATTGATAAACAGCCAAGGTTGAAAAGTCGGTAAAGACGACTCAATACTGAGTACCAGCTTTCGCAAATGGATAATATCAGCGATACTCACACTACCGGAACGATCCACATCAGCAGCCAGATATTCATAGGGTAACTGGAATGGCTCGATGCCCAATAAATGGCGTTGTATTCTGACGATATCATAAGTCGAAATACCATTGGTCACGAGGTCTTCTGCTTTGGCAAATCGGGCGCTATAGTTGTCGCGTGCGACCAAAGGCGCAGGAAAATCAAACTTACCAGAGGTATCAGTGGTGATTATATCGGTATCCACATTTCGGACAGACGGGCGCACATTTGCCATTGACACACCATTCGGGTTTTTTACTTCGCCAGTAATCTGAAATGGAAGTGCCGGTTTAGCAATTATGCTACGTAGAGCCGCATCAAGCGAATCAATCGTTTCTGGGTAAGAACTTCCACGCACATCATATTGCACAGTGCTATCAGGTGCAATGACAATAAAAACGGGGGTTCCTAGATAAGGGCCAAAAGTGCCGTTGGTATAAGGCTCGATCGCTTCTCGCGCACCACCATCGCTGCCTGCACCGGGAAAAGTAAAATCTTTTAATCCGATATAACGATCTACATCTAAATTATCATCGGTCGTTAATATACTAAGCATCAAGAACTCAACTGGTCCGTCGCCGCCGCCCCATTCCTGGTAAAAAGGTTCTAGAAAAGGAGCCATTTGATTGCAGAAAGGACAAGTAGTGAAAAATAAGTACATAACAACCGCTTTTCCCTGGTTCAGATAATCGTTATACAATTGACGCTGTACGCCATCTGTGGTAGTCACCGTGAAATCAGGAGCAATTGCTTGAGCCTGCGCGAAAGACAATGCGAGGCATAACAGAAGTGTAGTTGTTGGGATTTTCATATGTTAGTAGTTTGATGTAAATTAAAAAATGCTTTTCAAAATATATTGATTCATAGGAAGTTAGAATGAATTAGCCTTGTATAATAAGGTCTTGCGTTTGATTTTTTGCAGGCGATTGTATGGGAATTTATAGTCCAAAGCTAAAGCTTTTTTTGCAAATAAAAAACAGAATTCTCTTGTTGCAAACGCTTTAATTCTCATTATTATCCTTACCTTTGCGGACATTTTTGAAAAGCATGGAGCGCGTGATTTTTCAAGATTTGGGTTTGATTCGTTTTAGTGATGCCTGGGCGTATCAGGAGCAGCGTTTGCGAACATTAGTGGAGACCAAATTGCAAAACCGCGCGCTTCAAAAGGAAGGCAAAATAATTTCGGCGCAACAGCACTATCTGTTGTTTTGCGAGCATTCGCCCGTATTTACTTTGGGTAAAAGCGGGTCAACAGATAATCTTTTGTTAAGCACCGAAGCGCTTGAAAACAAAGGCTTTGAGTTTTTTAAAATCAATAGAGGAGGAGATGTTACTTATCATGGGCCGGGTCAGATTGTCGGGTATCCAATTTTTGATCTGGAATGTTTTTTCACAGATATACATCGGTATGTACGCTGCCTGGAAGAAGCGGTCATTCGCACTTTGGATGAATATGGGTTGGAGTCGGGGCGTGTCAAAGATTACACTGGCGTATGGCTGCAAGCAACTGATAATAAGCCTCTTAGGAAGATTTGCGCGATAGGTGTGCACCTGAGCCGCTGGGTGACGATGCACGGTTTTGCTTTCAATGTGAATACGAATCTGGAGCATTTTCGCTACATCATTCCTTGCGGTATTAAAGATGCTGATAAAGATGTGACTTCACTGGCCATTGAAATCGGATACGAAGTGGAAATGGATGAAGTTAAAAACAAGCTCAAAAAACATTTTGCACAAGTATTTGAATTTGAATACGATACGTAGTTGTGAATAATGAAAGCTGAAATGTCTATTGTAAATTGTAATGGCATTACATGAAAAAAGATATTCCGATTCATAAAGTAGAAGACTTGGCTATTGCCATCGCACCGCGAGAAGATCAGATAATAGAAGATGAAGAGGATCTGTGGGATGTATATTTGTTAAATTTAAAAGATGAATCTATCACCAGCGTACTGGTGAATTCGCGCGGCTACGGCAGTGTGAATGGCGAAAAAAAACGTACAACGATTCTTCGGCATTTTTTTGAAGAAATTGGACCGTTGGCTTGTGTGCAAATCGAGCCGATACAGGTAAAACTTTTTAATATAACCAATGAATACTGGGTAAGCTTTGTACATGAGGGGTATATGTATGATAAAAAATACATTTTTGTGCAGGGCAGTATTGAAGAATCTAATTTCACAACTATTCCTTTTTTGAATCGAAAAGGTGTAATGATCAGATAAAACCCAACACCCGATGGAACATAATAGAAAAATATCTCCTAAAAAAGTAGCTGATTCTAAAGCAATTATGACCGAAATGGTCATGCCCAACGATACCAACCCGATGGGCAACCTCATGGGCGGTAATTTGCTGCGCTGGATGGATATTGCTACCAGCATTTGTGCCGGCAAGCATTGCGAAGCCCACGTCGTTACTGCTTCCGTGGATCATGTTTCTTTTCAACGACCGATCAAAATGGGAGAGGTTGTCACCCTCGAAGCAAGTGTTACGCGCGCTTTTAATACCTCAGTGGAAGTGTACGTCGAGGTTTTTGCTGCTGATATTAAAGGCTTGAATTCTCGTCGTTGCAACCATGCCTACTATACTTTTGTGGCTTTGGATGGAGATAATGGTGAACCCATTCCTGCCATTCCGGTGCTTCCTTTGACTGAAATAGAACAACAACGCTATGATAGCGCCATCCGCCGCCGCGAACTACGATTGGTGCTAAGTGGTAGAATGAAGCCAGAACAAGCCACAGAGCTCAGAACGTTTTTTGCGCAAATGGGCTGAGCAGTGCGAAGGCTAGTGCTTGAAAAGTTTAGGAGTAGAGAAGTTTAGGAGATGGTCAAAATCGTATTATTCAACTTTTCAGGATCTAAACTTCTCTACTATAATTAAATTTGATTAAAAAATTCATTATCCTTTAACGGTAATTTATATATCCGTTTGCCAGTAGCAGCATAAATCGCATTACACAGCGCAGCCGAAATCGGTGGTAATGTCATTTCTCCCAAACCCTCAGGATTTTCAGTACTTTCCACCAAATAAGCATCAATTTTTGGAGACTCTTTGAATCGAATCATTCGATAATCATCAAAATTGTTTTGCTCCGTCATGCCATTAGCAATGGTCACACCGCCAAACATCGCTGCGCCCAAACCATCCACAATGCCGCCTTCCAATTGATTCAGAGCATTGGATTTATTGATAACAAGTCCACAATCTACCACTGCATACGCTTTTTCAATTTTCGGCATTCCATTGGATAATAGCGAAATTTCTACTACCTCAGCGACATAAGCGCCAAACATGAAATGGCAGGCAAAGCCACGATAAATACCTTTTGGAGCAGGTTTGAACCAATTGGAGCGTTCTGCAACGAGATTTATTACATTTTTCAAGCGCTTGGTGCTATATTCTGGGCCACCGTGATCGCGGTAAGGCATCATTTTATCTTCTTCGCCGAGCAGTTCAAGCCTTTGTTTTACAGGGTCTTTGCCTGCTGCAACTGCCAGTTCATCCAAGAATGTCTGGTCAACAAAAGCAGTCGCATTATGCCCCGGCGCACGCCAAGCTCCGCGAGGCACTACACTCGCTACGGGTGTATATTCCATTCTAAAATTCAGAACGAAACCTGCTGGAAAACCGTCTGGAAAAACTTCTGTAACATGTGATGAATCGCGCGAACCGCTGAACGCGCCGCGAGAGGTAGTAGAAGCATTGATATGCCAGGCAGTAATATTCCCATTTTTGTCCAAACCAGCTTTCAATTTGTACATTCCTGCCGGACGGAAAAAGCCATTATGCAAATCATCTTCGCGTGTCCAGACTACTTGCACAGGCGCTTTTATCGAATGCGAAATATAGATGGCTTCGGCCGCATAATCGGCCATTAAACGCCGGCCAAATCCACCACCTATACGACATTGATGAACGATAATTTTTTCTCTGGGAATACCCGTAATTCGAGCACCAAGTCCCGCTACACTCCCCGGCACCTGTGTAGGTCCCCAGCATTCTATACTATCTTCGCGCACATCGGCGATGTAATTCATGGGCTCCATCGTGGCATGATATAAAAAAGGCGCTTCATAAGTTGCTTCAATTATTTTGTCGGCATTAGCAAAAGCTTCATCCACGTTGCCATCTTCCCGAAGTTGGATTTCACCCTTTTTATTAATATTTGTAATGAATTGTTTATCAATATTTTCGGAGCTTTCTGATACGCCAGCGCCCAATTCCCATTCTACTTTTAACGCATGGCGACCCTTCATGGCAGCCCAGGTGTTTTTAGCAACAACAGCTATGCCCGCCACCAAAACCGTTGGGTTTTCTGTAGGCTTGATTTCAACTACATCCACAACGCCTGCAATTTTCTTTGCCTCTGTTGCGTCAAAGCTTTTGACTGTTCCACCATACACTGGCGCGCGAAGCACTGTTGCCGTTAGCATTCCTTTGGGTTTCGCATCCAATCCAAAAATAGGCGCTCCTGTCACAATCGCTTTTATATCAACATTTTTAATCGGCTTGCCTATTATTTTAAAATCTTTTACATCTTTTAAAGCAGGCTTTTCCGGCACGGTTAATTGAGCGGCAGCCTCTGCTAATTCGCCATAGCTTAATTTATTTTTATTTACTTTATTATAAACAAAGCCGAGTTCGGCGTAACAGTTATTAATATCTAATCCCCATTTTTCAGCAGCGGCTTGTACCAACATTTCTCGTGCGGCAGCCCCCGCTTTGCGCAAAGTGTCGAAATTGGTTTTGATAGAAGTGCTTCCACCAGCGAATTGCGCACCAAATTGCGGATTTAAACCTCCATGACGCACTTCAATTTTATTCCAATCGACTTCCAACTCCTCCGCAATAATCATGGGTAGCGAGGTTTTGACGCCTTGCCCGATTTCAGGATTTTTCGCAAAAATAATAATGCTATTATCCGTGCCGATTTGCAAATAAACATTGGGTGCAAAAGTTGCTGCTTCGCTCAAACGCTTGCTGGTCTTAGCTGCCAAAGGAATTTGTAATAGTAACCCTGCGCCAGTAATTCCTGATATTTTGATGAAATGGCGGCGATTTATATTCGTAGTCATTTTATTAATGTTTTGGTGTTTTGGTGCGATAGTATTATGGATTTTGTAATAATTGTATCATAATAATATAATACCATTGCACAAATTATTTGGAAAGTTCAATCGCTTTTTCAATCGCTTGCTTAATGCGCGGATACGTGCCACATCGGCAGATATTGCCCGACATAGCGGCTTCGATTTCAGCTTCGGTAGGATTTTTATTACTATTTAATAATGCAGCAGCGCTCATGATTTGGCCGGCTTGACAATAGCCGCATTGCGGCACGTCTATCTCCATCCAAGCAAGTTGTAAAGGATGCGAACCATCAGAAGATAGACCCTCGATGGTAGTGATTTTCATATTCTGCAAGGCAGATATTGGAATAGAACAAGAACGAACCGGATTGCCATTTAAGTGAACGGTACAAGCGCCGCATAAGGCTTTGCCGCAGCCAAATTTAGTACCTTTCATATCCAATTCATCCCGCAGCACCCAAAGCAAAGGAGTGTCAGCCTCGGCTTCAACTTTAAGAGACTGGTTATTAATATTGAGAGTATAAGTTGCCATAGCTTTATGCAGTTTTAGGTTCAACGTTTCTGCTTGGAAGTTTGAGGGTTCAGGTTTATTACAATTAATATAAAGAATTTTAAAGCCTCAAACACCAAATTTTAAATAGAAACTAATAAAATCATTTCTTTTTCTTTTTTCTTTCTTTTGCTACTTCTTCTGCGGTAACGATTTTACCTTTATTGCCCCAGGTATTGCGCACGTAATTGAGTACATCAGCAATTTCTTGGTCAGACAATGCGCTAAAGCCCAACATCGGCACATTATAGGTTTCACCGTTAACAACCATTTCTTTATCTGCACCATAAAGCACCTGAGCAATCGAGCGCTCTTTGTCAGCCATCAAATAATCGGATTTTGCCAAAGGTGGAAACACTTTAGCAATGCCCTTGCCATCTGCCTGATGACAAGCTACACAATTAGTAGTATATACATCTTTTCCGCGGTTGATGCTGTCACTCAACGGATCAGCCAATCGGAAGGCGCTTGCCAATAAAAGAATACAAACGAAAATCATTAGTTTTTGCGACATAATTTGGATGTTCTTTTTTATGATTCAAAAGTAAATCAAATTCTCTTTGAGATCGAGCAAAATGCTGCTTTTTAGAATTTTTTAACATCAAACGATATTGCAAAGCCTTTTTATTGCTTACTCTCCGAGTGACATTTCTACTTCCTCACCCCAAATATATTTGTTGAACCATTGCCAATTATGCCATACCGCAGCGAGGCGCTCCTTTGGCTTGTTGATGCCGTGACCAAAGCCCTTGTAAACAATGAGTTTGGCCGGTACATTATTATCTCGCAATCCTTGTAGTAATTCATAAGCATTCGGAATAGGTACTCGCCGATCAAATTCACCATGCTGAATCAGCGTGGGGGTTTTCGCATTTTTGATATTGGTCATCGGTGAGGTTTTAAGATAAATTTCAGGATCATCCCATGGTGTTGCTTGCAAATACTGGCGTGTGAAAGGATGAATATCTGTATTTACATAATATGTCATCCAATTGGAAATGCCTGCACCTACCGAAATTGCTTTAAAACGATCGGTATTCGTAGTAAGAAAAGCTGAAATATAGCCACCTTGACTCCAACCCATGCAGCCCATGCGATTCTCGTCAACCATACCTTTAGCAATGAGAAAATCTACGCCAGACATTACATCCCACATATCTCCAACGCCGAGATTGCGCACGTTCAAAGAACGAAACTTTTCGCCATAACCAGATGAACCTCTATAGTTTACACGCAAAACTAAAGCGCCTTTTTCCAGCCATTGCAATACCGGATACACACCTCCAGGCACGGGCTGTGGCATATCAATTCCCGTAGGACCGCCGTGAATCATCACCAAAAGCGGATATTTTTTGTTGGCATCATAGTTTTGAGGCTTATGTAAAATCCCCTCGATCTCCGCGCCATCTTTGCTTTTCCAGCTAATCACTTCGCTTACTGCTGTTTTCCAATCTTTGATTTGAGCAGTCATATTGGTGATTTGAATCGGTTTGAAATTCGTCATTGGTGTTTTAAAAATTTCACTCAGAGAAGTAGCACTAGAAGCACTATAAGCCAATGTTTTAGCATCTTTTGAAAAACTATACCCGCCCAAAATTGCATCGGCGGGCGTTACTGCTTTTACCTGCCCATTGACGGGATCAATTCTAAATAAATGCCGTTTGGTGCGTTGAAAAGCAGCGAAAAAGATGCCCGAAGGATTCCAGGTCACGCTTCCGATATCCTCGTCGAAGTCCTGCGCAATGGGCGTTGGTTTTCCACCTGTAATATCGGCGATAAATAACTGGTCGTTTTTATAATAATAAGAAATTGTATCATTTAAACTGCTGAAATACAATATCTTCTTTGAATCGGGCGACCAAGCTGCGAAGTTATCCACCGAAGGATTATTTACTAAAGATTTAATTTCTTTACTAGCAATATTTATAATATCAATATCAGTATATAAAGAAGAATTGATCAATGGATTCGGTTGGCGATTAAAAGCAATCATCTTGCCATCGGGCGACCATTCAAAACCGCTTACGGTGAAGTCTCCTTCTGTCAAACGAGTAGATTTGGGATAAGTGATACAATCACTCTTTTTTGTTGAATCTCCTTTTTCCTCATAGCAAGGCATTTCATTTGGGGAAGGCATATCGGGTTTAAACTCTAATAACCACAAGTGCGAGAGTCGATATTCCTCATCGTCAACTTCCCATCCACCGTAGCGTTCTTTACGTTTTTTATT
>JANRME010000044.1:0-10463 GCA_033761835.1 Saprospiraceae bacterium | reverse complement strand
TTTTACATTACGAGAAAGTGGAAATTTTAATTTTTTCGGTAGTGTAGCATTACAGGTTCTGCGTGGAACAAATGTGATTGCAGAATGGAATGGTTATGATCTAAATGCAGGTATTTCCTGCTATCCATTTAAGAAAATTCCTTCGCTGGGAGCTACCGCGTCTTTAGCGGATTTGACTGAAAAAAGAGTTCGATTTATCTTTTCCGCCGGATATTCATTCAATTTTATCCGCTGATTTTTATACTTTCCCTGTGCAATAGATCGGTATCGAAAAACTTCGATACCGATCTCCTATTTTAATGCAGCATTTGCCCTACACTTGAATGGACGATTATGCTGTTCCTTGTGGCAGCCCCTGAAGGCTTGATAAACAAAGGAGTATCAGTAAAGCAATAATCATTAGCCAGAATCGAGGATCCTGCAAATACGAAGTTTTTTGTTCGCTCATAGTACTTGTTTGATGTTGAATTTCTTATTTACATCAGCAAAAAGGATACCATAGCGATTTTTTTTAATACCAATGGAAGCCAGGAAGTTGAGATATGCTGTACGTTGCGCTATTACCTTTGAAAGGATTTTTGGAAAACTAGTTTGTTAGGAGAGCCTTGAATGAAGCTTTTGTTGATGTGTTTAACCAGACTTGGCCCTTCATAAATCAAGCCAGTATAAATCTGAACCAAAGAAGCACCTGCTTCCAATTTTTCGATGGCATCTTTGGGGCCGGCGATACCTCCCACGCCAATAATGGTGAGCATTCCGCCGGATTTTTCATACAAATAACGGATGACTTCCGTAGCGCGCTTGCACAGTGGTTTGCCACTCAAGCCACCTGCCCCAATTTTTTCTGTATTTTCAAGCAGACCTTCGCGAATGATGGTTGTATTCGTAGCGATAAGGCCAGCAATACCGGTAGTTTTCACAATCTCAATAATATCATCCAACTGAGCCTCGCTCAAGTCGGGCGCTATTTTCAAAAGGATAGGTTTAGGTGCCATTTTTTGCTGATTGGCTTTCTGCAAGGCATTCAAAAGCTGTGTCAGCGGCTCTTTGTCTTGCAATTCGCGCAAACCAGGCGTATTTGGCGAGCTGACGTTGACTACAAAGTAATCTACATAAGGGAAAATCTTTTCAAAACAATAGAGGTAATCATCTACCGCTTTTTCGTTGGGCGTATCCTTGTTTTTGCCAATATTACCACCAACGATAAGGCCAGGAGGGCGCTTTTTTTGTAAATTTTTAATCAAAGCTTCCACTCCTTCGTTGTTGAATCCCATTCGATTAATGAGTGCTTCGTCTTTTTTTAGACGGAAAAGCCTTGGTGAAGGATTGCCCGTTTGAGGACGTGGCGTCACCGTTCCAACTTCGATAAAGCCGAAACCCAGTGCAGCCATAGTTTGATAGTATTTGCCGTCTTTATCAAATCCAGCGGCCAATCCAACTGGGTTTTTAAAATTCAAACCCCAAACTTGTTTTTCCAGCTTTTTGTCTGTGACAGTATAAAATTGCTTTAGAAAATATCCTAAAGCAGGCGTCGCCAATGCAATTTTAAAAAGCGATAAAGCAAGGTAGTGTGCTTGTTCTGGGGAAAACAGAAAGAAAATTGGTTTGAGCAATAGTTTGTACAATTCAGCAAAATTTTATTTTAAATTAAACCTTGACAAAACTACCCACTTTACTCAATTCCAGTTTCAAACCTTGATAAATCTTATCCGACACGGGTGTGAGTGGTATGCGCAATTCGTTATTGCACAATCCCATGATAGACATTGCTGCTTTGATGCCAGCTGGATTGCCATCTGCATACAACCAGGGATGCACATCGAGTAATTCCAGGTTTAATCGGCGAGCGGTGTCGTAGTCATCGTTCAATGCAGCGCGAACCATATCAGAAAACAGAGCCGGCAACACATTGGCAATCACAGAGATAACACCGTCACCACCACTGGCAATAATCGGCAAGGTCAAAGGATCATCGCCCGACAGCACCAGCAGGTGTTTCGGACGGTTTTTAAGAATTTTCATAGACTGCACCACATCCCCGGAGGCTTCTTTCACTGCTATAAATTTTTCGCTGGAGTGAGCAAGGCGCAGCACCGTGTCTGGCAACACATTAGAACTGGTACGCCCAGGCACATTATAAATGATAATCGGGAGCGGAGCTACTTTTTCGATTGCCATATAATGTTGGAAGATGCCTTCTTGCGAAGGTTTGCTGTAAGCCGGGCTGCTCGACATGATGGCGTCAATGCCATCAAAATCGTAATTTTGAATCTTCGTAACCAAGGCATCGGTAAAATTGCTGCCAAAAAATCCGGCTACAATCGGCACTCGACCGGCTATGGTTTTGATCGTAAAATCCAACACCTCGCGGCATTCTTGCGACGTAAGAGTGATAGCTTCGCCAGTAGTACCCAACGAAACGATATAATTCACGCCACCTTCGATTACGTATTCGATAATGCGCTCAAGGGCAGGATAATCAATAGCTTTATTTTGAAAGGGCGTTATTAGGGCGACGCCTGTGCCTCTAAATTTCTGCTGTTTCATGTCGGGTATTGGTCTTTGCTAACACTAATTCCATTTGTTCAATAAATTGCTTCAGATCGGCGCTGCCCGTGTCAATCATAATGTCATAGCAAAATGTGTTTTCGGTAACAGGCCCAACGCGCAGGCTTGCATTAGAAGCGGCCGCTATATACTCAAAATAAGATTTTGTATAACTGCTTAAAATCAAAAGCCAATCAAAAGATTGTTGTGTGAATTCTTTCACATTTTCCCCCGTAGGACGGGAAGTCCAATCCAATTTTTTTCGATTAAAATATTTAAAAGTAAAATTTGGATCATCCAATTTACTATCAAAAAAGCCGAGTCGTTTCACTCGTTTACCCGCATCTCGTAAGTGGTCAGCGTATTCAAGCACAACTTGCCGTGTGGACAAGTCGGTGGCGTCAAACAAAATGCCTATATCTTGGGCTTTATCAAAACTCAAAGGCGGCCTTTTATTATGTATTTGCTTACGCAAATTTTGGAGCGATTGATTAAAAAAATGTGTGCGAATATTTTGAAGCATTTTGGTATGTGATAAATGATGCCTTCATTTGAAGTACATCGGTTGCATTTTTATAGTTGCTACCAATAGGAAGCTTGATTTTATATACGTTTACGCCCAATATTTATTTTGCTTCTTTTTCTTTCTCTGGTATTTCTTCTTTTACCACCTCGTATTCTCCCATGCTGGCGTATTTATTGATGCGTGCTTCTATTCGTTCATCTGGGGTCATATCTTGAATTTCAGCCATTGCTTTTTTGATCTGACGTTTCAGCATTTTTGCCATTTCCTCTGGGTTACTATGTGCGCCGCCTACAGGCTCTTTTATGATACCGTCTATCAAGCCAAACTGGTACATATCGTCCGCAGTAAGTTTCAAGGCCTCAGCAGCTGTTTCTTTATAGTCCCAGCTATGCCAAAGGATAGAAGAACAGGATTCTGGCGAAATTACTGAATACCAGGTATATTCAAGCATATAAACTCGATCTCCTACGCCAATACCCAAAGCCCCGCCCGAAGCGCCTTCGCCAATGATTATGCAGACAATAGGAACGCGTAACTGCGCCATTTCAAATAAATTCCGGGCAATAGCTTCTGCTTGACCACGCTCTTCAGCTTCCAATCCTGGATAAGCGCCTGGAGTATCAATGAATGTAACTACCGGAAAATTAAAGCGTTCCGCCATTTTCATCAAGCGTAAAGCCTTGCGGTAACCTTCAGGGTTTGCCATACCGAAATTTCGATATTGCCGCATCTTGGTATTAATCCCTTTCTGATGCCCAATTACCATCATCGTTTGCCCATCTATATTTGCCAAGCCGCCTACAATTGCTTTGTCATCTTTTACATAGCGATCGCCATGTAATTCGATAAACTTTTTGCTCATCTGGTTCACATAATACAAGGTGTAAGGGCGTTCTGGGTGTCGGGAAATTTGCACTTTTTGCCAACCGCTGAGGTTTTGGTACAACTCTTTTCGCTTATTTTTTATTTTGGTTTCTAATTCTTTCAACATAACGGATACATCCACTTCGCCTTCTTCGCCGACTTGTTGTATCTTTTCAAGTTGTTCGTACAAACTTTCTAAGGGTTGCTCAAAGTCTAAAAAAACCATAGTACCCGATTTTTTTGATGATTTCTACGGGATTGAGGGGTTATTTTGAATATCAGAGAACAAAGTTAGCAATAAGGGGGTAGTAAACGGTGAGTGAGATAACTTTTTTTGATATTTTTTCCAAAGGGGGTTGCGCTATTTACAAAACTGTCATACATTTGCACTCGCGCTTTTAGAATCGCATTTAAGGTTCGGTAGTTCAGTTGGTTAGAATACGTGCCTGTCACGCACGGGGTCGCGGGTTCGAGTCCCGTCCGGACCGCAAAAACTTTGAATATACGGTTGTCTTTTAATAAGTTATGACTTTCTAGCGCCAACTAGCAGTCATTTAGGCAGTCGTTTTCAAAGAATTATGCAAAATTTAAGGAGGTCTGAGTGAAACTCAGACCTTTTTCTTTTTTGAGCCATCCACGATTAAATCTGCCGGCGCCACTTCCAGCAACTCGGCTGTTCTTAACAAATCTGTCAAGTAGGGTTGCCCGCGATTGTTGCACCAGCCATACCACCTATATAGCTTTATTTTCTTTCCTCTTTTTGAATAATAGTATAAAAATTGCGGGTACAAAAATCAGTTGGATAATTGTTGCAAAAAGAAGCCCGAAGATAATCGTAATAGCCATTGGCGACCAAAGTGCACCTCCACCCGTCCACAGCGGAACCATACCACAGGATGTAGTAAGTGTGGTAAGCAAGATGGGACTAAATCGGTCGTTTGCTGCTTGTTTGATACTTTCCAGCAATCCTTTTCCTTTTTCTAACTCACTCCCAATTTTATCTACCAGAACAATCGCATCGTTGACGATAATCCCTGCCAGCGATATTATACCCAAAAACGCGGTGAAGCTAAAAACGGAGCCCGCCCCCAGCAGACCTCCCGAAACACCCACGATACCCAGCGGAATAGTTATGAAAATGATGGTTGCTTTCCGAATGGAATTAAATTGAATGACCAGCAAGAGAATGATGATAAAGAAAGAAAGGGGTAAATTTTGAATGACTGCCCCCATGGCATCATTACTACCTTCGGCATCGCCTCCATATTCATAGGTATAGCCATTATCCCATTTTGGGGCTTCTTCGTTCATCATAGGACGAATCACGTCCTCCATGATATCACTGGCAAGGTAACCGTCTGCCACGCCTGCCTGAATGGTCAAACTTCGTTTTAGATTGCGCCTTAATATTTTAGAATACTGCCAAGGCACCTCAATTTCCGCCACTTGCGACAAGGGGATACTGGTGCCCCTGGATTGAGAAAAGACAGTAAGATTTTTAATATCTGCATAAGTCATGCTTTCCGTTCCTTCCCGTTTCATGGTAATCGGGATGCTTTGGTCGTCATCCCGAAATTCGCCAACCTCAAAACCATCCAAAGAGGTGAGCAAAGAAACCGCAACATCCTGATTAGTAAGACCCGCCCTTGATAATTTATGCTCATCAATTTTTACATATATTTTTTTGATGCGAGAGCCCCAATCATCGGTAACATTTATAACTCCCGGAGTTTGGAATAGCTTGGTTTTAATTCTATCGGCAATTCTGAATAATTCATCTGGCTCATCTCCGGTAATTCTCATTTCAATGGGTGCCGCCGCACCACCGGATCCCACTAATCGGCTGATTTTAATCTCGGCATCGAACAGATTTTTGTTTGCAAAATCCCTTAATTTATTAATCACTATATCATTGGCATAATCCGAGGTGGTATTCAGTAGCATGTGGGCATACGATGAATTCGGTTCACCGGCAAAATACCCTAAATCATACGCCTCAGGTCCTTTACCTATGTAAGATGACCAATCCATTATTCCTTCCTCCATCGTTTCATTCGCCAGCAAACTGTCCTTGATATAACTTTCAAGAAGCGCAACTTTTGAATCGGTTGTTTCAATTTTAGTACCCAATGGATAATTTATATCTACAATTACCAGATTCCGGTCATTGGGGGGCATAAAAATGCTTGGAATGAAGGTAAATCCATACAATGAAATGAAAAATAGCACCGTGATTGCTAGAATAGTCAACACTGGTTTTTTCAGTGCCCAATTCAGAAACCGGTTATAGTACCCCTTGAAGTAATCAAAAATAGTCTTATGCGCTTCTTTTCCATGAGTAACCTTCAGCAGGGCGTTTCCGAAAAGCGGAATAATCGTAAATGCCATTACCCAAGAAGAAAGCAAAGCCATCGTGATAACCAGGAAGATATTTCCCATCATATCGCCCATCGTACCATCCGCTAAATAGAAAGAAAGGAAGGCAGCGCTGGTGGTTAAGGTAGAAATGAGGAGCGGAACCATAAACTCTTTAGCAGAATTTACCGCTGCCTCAAATTTTGATTGTCCGGCTTGTAGTTTTTCCAGTTGACCCTCTACCATTACGATACCATTGTCCACCAACATACCGAGCGCCATAATCAGGGAAGCGAGTGTTACCTGATTGAGCCCAACGTCAAACAATCCCATCAATAAAAAAGTGAGCACCATTGTACCTGGAACCATGCTTGCGATGATGATACTAGGTCTCCATCCCAATACAAATAATATCACTAAAAGTACGATGACAATACTTTGAAAGACATTACTTATAAAAACCTCGATTTTTTTCTGGACTGCTTTATCCTGAGAGGCGATGCGCATCGCCTTGATTCCGTGTGGTAATTTTGTCTCATTATACACTTTAATCAGGTTATCAACCTCTTTACCCAAATCAATCAAATTAGCGCCTTCTTTTACAGAAACATATAGCGCTAAAGCCTGATTACCATTAATCCTGACAATAGATTCCTTGGGGGAAACATATCCTCGTTCCACGGTTGCTAAATCGCCCAGTAATACCGTTTCTCCTTGTCTGCCTACGGGTACTACCAAATTTTGAATCGCCTCGATGGATTCAAAATTTCCAGATGATTCCAGAATAATCCTTTCCTCGCCAAGATTGATTTGTCCTGATGGGATGATAATATTACTTTCTGAAATGATGTTCTGTAATTGCCCCGCCGTGAGCCCGACCTGAGCCAATTTAGCATCGTTGTATTCAATATAAGTTCGTTCTTCGACCGCACCGCCAATGATTACTTTGGCTGCATTATCAAGCGCTATCAGGTCATCTCTAAGGTCGTCAGCATAGGCTTTCAACTCATTATATTCAAAACCATCGGATTCTAAGCCAACGAAAATACCATACACCACACCAATGTTTTCGTCATTTAGATTAGGTCCGTAAATTCCATCAGGAAGGTCTTTCTTGATGTTGTCGATTTTTCTTCTGGACAAATCCCAAATAGACTGTAGTTTACTTTCAGGGACATCTTCCCGGACGGTCATTTTTACAATCGAAACGCCCGTTCTGCTGGTACTTGTTACCGTTTTTACTTCCGGGATTTCCTGTAAAATCTTTTCTACTTTATCGCTGATAAGTGATTCGACCCGTTCAGGGCTGGCTCCTGGAAATTGCGTAATTATCGTTGCGATACGCACGGTAAATGGCGGCATACTATCCCGTGATAGATTCCTGTATTCCACGAGCCCCAATACAACTACCACCAACAGGGCTAAAAGGGTTATGCGGTTATACTTGAGTGAAAGTCCAGTTAAGTTCATCATGATTAATTTTCCAAAAGTTTTACTTTTTTGCCATCGTATAATGACCTAAGCCCGGCAACGGCAACCAGATCACCCGCACTCAATCCTTTCTTGATGATATACCCATACCCATCTTCTGTAATGGCACCTAAGTCCAAAGGAACCCGCTTTGCCACATAAACACCTTCTTCCTGATCGGGAACCAGTTGGAAGGCATAATTCCCATCCGTTCCGCTTGCAATGGCTTTCAAAGGAGCAACCATTTCATTTTTGGTCTTTCCCTCATCCGTACCCACCCTAAATTTAACTTCGGCTGCCATCCCGGGTCTTATTTCATCTGCCGAATTCATAATCTTGAGAATAACCGGATAGGTGGTTGATTTTTCTGAAGCGAATGCTATTTCTACCACCTCTGCCTCGAATAATTGCTTTGGCAAAGAAGGGAATTGGATAGTTGCCTGTTGTCCAATTTTAAGTTTATTAATAACCACTTCCGGAACGCCTACTTCAACTTCCGGGCGACCAAGCGAACTCACCATCGCAATCAACGTACCGGCATTAACCACCTCATTCGCCTCCACCTGAACCGCTGTAATGACGCCATCCATAGGAGATACCAAGCGCGTATAACTCACCTGATTACCTGCGGCTTTTAGTTGTTGGTCGGTTGTTTTGATTTGCGAATTGGCGGCATCATATTGTGCTTTTGCGGCATCGAGGGCAGCCTTTGCCTGTTGGTATTCGCTCAGTGCGACGCTATTATTTTCATAAAGCTGGGCGACTCTGTCGTAGGTTGCTTTTGCGCTAATGAGTTGGGCTTCAGCAGCTTTTGAATTAGCTACTGCCCCTTCCTTTTGCGAAACCGCCTGATTGGTTTGAATCGTATAATCCGCCGGATCAATCGTTGCGATGAGCTGCCCTTTTTTAACCTGGTCACCCAATTTAACCTTAACGGAACTCAAGATGCCGGCAACTTTAAAACTGAGGTTGGTTTCATTCTGGGCTTTTGCCACCCCGGAAAAGGTATAGGTTTCCATTCCCGTAGCCAATTCAACCTTAGCATATTTGACTGGACGAATCGTTTCTGCTGTTTCCATTGACTTTTCCTGGCAGGATAGGAGGGAAAGCACCAAAAATAATAGTGCAAGTAATCTCATAATTAGTTCGTTTTATAATTAAGAAACCGTTGGAGAAATGCCGCTTTTTGATCTTCCGTAGCAAGAAAGGTATAGTTGCCGATGGAACGCTGTAAAACAAAGTAGTCTATCATAAATTGATAAGCTGCGTTGGTGGCATTGATTTGTGCGCCCAGCAAGGCATTTTGTGCATCGACCAAGGTGACCACATTGACTTGTCCCGATTGATATAAATCCTGAACAATACCTACATTTTTCTGTGCGGCTTCTGCGGCACTTTTGGTTAGGCGGATATTGTTGTAAGAAGCATTGACCAGTTCCATATTTGCTCGCACCTGTAATTCCAGTAAGTTGCTTACATCTTTTTGCTGGTCCTGCAATTGGTACAGACCAACTGCTGTTTTCTCCTTCTGGAATTTCCTTGAACCTCCGGCGAATAGCGGTATCGAAACGTTAAAAGCTGCATTCCAGGTTGGATTAATATCGATTTCCAATCCGGGAATGGGTAGCGGCTCACCTGGATTTACAATACTGATGGGATATTCATAATTAGCGCCGAAAACAACCGTAGGTAAATAAAAGGCACGCCTGTTTGACTTCAACAGCCGCTCCTGAGCAGCAATAGCCAATTGTATTTGTTGTATTTCAGGGAGATTCTCCAGCGCTTCGCTGACCATAAAATCAGCCAACTGGTTCAGAGTTGCCTGATCCTCAATTAAGCTTACAAATATTTGATCTAGTTGCGCAATGAATTGATTGATATTTTCAGTTCCTTCGATAGCGAATGCCTCTCCAATGGGTCTGTTCAAGCTCTCATTCAATTGATAACCTACAGATTTTAGTTGTGCATTCGTGTTATAGAGATCTGTTTTTGCCAAATCCAGCTCTGTTTGCCATCGGTAAACATCACTTGCTCCACTGTACCCCACCTTTTCTTTATCAGAAGCAATCTTCAAGTTTTGATTGACTGCCTTGATGTTATTATTCTGCAACTCCGCCACGGACAAGACTTGCAGATAATTGAAGTAGCGTTGAGCGACTTCGAGGATGACATCCAATTCCGATTGCTTTTGTGCTTTTTGCTGGCTTTCAAAAAGCAGTTTTTGAATGGCAATATTGGCAAGGGCTGGTTCTGACAGTATCAATTGGGAAAAAGAAGCCCCAGCCGTCCAGTTGAAACTACCTCTTGTACCAAACGAACTATTTACCGTATTTTCATCCAGGAAGAAACCCGTTGACTCCACACCCAATTGAGGCAGATAATTGCTTTTTGCCAAACTCAAATCTTTGGCACTGATCTGAGTCTGCTTTGTTTCAATTTGATAGCCGAGGTTATTTTGAATGCCTTCTGCAATGACCGATTTCAAATTGAGGGTACGTGTCGTATTCGGTTTGTTGATATGAACCAGTAAAGCATTATCCAAAAGCGTCCATTTCGGGTATTTTCCAATCTTATTGACCGTTTCCATATTGATGACCAGTTGATTGGTAAATGTTTCTATATCGACTGGAAAATCTTTTGGGTTTTTACCTTCTGCAATTTTCTCTACATTAATGGCAATTCTTCGGGGAATCTTACTAAG
>JANRME010000043.1:0-2865 GCA_033761835.1 Saprospiraceae bacterium | reverse complement strand
GCATCGGAAATTGCACAAAGTATTTCCAACTATCCTAAAAACTCCTGGGGGTATTTTTCCGATTTGCAAAAGCGCCTGACCAAATTTGTAGAAAGTGGTCAATTGGGCATTTTTGCGAATGGTTATTGGGGGCATTCGGCCTATAAATTGCCACCGGAGATCAACCTCATCGGTGTAGCGCACTACCTCGAAGCGCTTGAATGGCAAAAGGAAATTGTAAAAGTGCATACTATTTTTGGCGGTAAAAACCCGCACCCCAATTATCTGGTGGGCGGTATGGCCTGTTCGATTAATCTGGACGATTCTAGTGCGATCAATGCCGAACGATTGGCTTATGTTGGTCAATTGCTTCAAGATGCAAAGACCTTTATTGAACAAGTATATCTCCCTGATTTGCTGGCTATTGCACCTTATTATTTCGATTGGGCAAGTATTGGCGGGGGCTTAGGTAATTATTTAGCCTATGGCGATTTACCTACCAATGGCTATAACGACCCTTTGAGTTATAAATTCCCGTCTGGTGCGATTTTGAATAAGGATGTGAGCAAGGTTTATGATGTGGATTTGAGAAAAGAGGATGAGGTACAAGAATTTATCAAACACTCCTGGTATGAATATGCCGGTGGCGATGACAAAGGACTGCACCCCTGGGATGGTGAAACAAAACTCAAGTACACGGGCCCAAAACCGCCTTATGATTACCTCAATGTAGAAGAGAAATACAGCTACCTCAAGACGCCGCGCTGGAAAGGAAACGCGATGGAAGTGGGCCCACTCTCGAGGATGTTGGTTGGCTATGCGCGTGGGCGCGAGGATTTTAAAGAAGTAGTGGACGGCGCTTTGGCAAAATTGGGTGTACCAATTACGGCGCTCTTCTCCACTTTGGGCAGAACCGCTGCGCGCGGATTAGAGAGTCAATTAATTGCGAATTGGGCAATGGAATTTTACGACCAACTGATTACCAATATCAAGAATGGCGATACTCGCATGGCGAATATGGAAAAATTCAATCCGGATAAATGGGAGTCACTCGCCAAAGGCGTTGGTCATACTGAAGCACCGCGTGGTGCCTTGGCACACTGGATTGTTATTGAAGATAAGAAAATCAAAAACTATCAATTAGTGGTACCGACCACCTGGAACGCTTCACCGCGCGACCCCGAAGGTAAGATGTCGGCTTATGAATCTGCACTCATGGATACGCCGATTGCCAATGAGGAACAGCCTGTGGAAATTTTGAGAACCGTACATTCCTTTGATCCTTGCCTGGCTTGTGCCGTGCATTTGTATGATGAAGATGGGAAGCATATTTCCAGAGTGAAAGTTTTGTAGAGGCAGAGAAGGTTGAGAAGGTTTAGGAAGTTGAGGGGGTGAGTTTGTACTAAATAAAAGTTTGACTACTGATGTTTGCCATCTAAAAATTTAGTTTTATGAAAACACAAGACCATTTTTTGCGGCGGGTCTTTGTATGGGAATTACCGGTGCGCATCTATCATTGGCTCAATGCCTTAGCCATTGTGGCGTTGTGCGTGACGGGCTATTTGATTGGCAATCCACCGAGCCTCATGTCGCAGGAAGAAGCATCATTCCGTTATTTATTTGGCACGATCCGCTTCATCCATTTCGTGGCGGCTTATTTGTTCTTTTTCAATTTTTTATTCCGCATCTACTGGGGATTTGTAGGTAACAAGTACGCCAACTGGCATAATTTTATTCCGACCACTAAGAAATACTTACAAGAAATCTGGGATGTGCTTCGTATTGATATTTTTTTGATGAAGAACAAAGAGCATTTATCCGTAGGGCATAATGCTCTGGCGGGTGCGACCTATTTTTTTATGTTCCTGGCCTTTCTATTGCAATGCGTCACTGGTTTTGGATTATATGCAGCCATGAGCGATTGGTGGTTTCCTCAAATGTTCTGGTGGGTATCTGGCGTATTTGGTGGTGATTTCGCGCTGCGCAATTGGCATCACGCAGCCATGTGGTTCTTCGTCGTATTTGCGATTGTCCACGTTTACCTGGTGCTGTATCATGATTATGTAGAAGGCAGAGGCGAAGTTTCCTCTATGTTTGGCGGCTGGAAATTCATCGAAGAAGAAGTATTTGAAGCAGAAGAAGCCAAAGAAAAAGCAGCTTAATTTTGAAGATTTTAGACATTAGATTTTGGCTAATAGACATGATTGTTTTACATCAGAAGTCTAATGTCTATCGTCTAATATCTCATAAAATGAAACAACCCATTTTAATCCTCGGTCTCGGTAATCTCCTTATGGGCGACGAAGGTTTAGGCGTCCACTTTGCTCGACAAATGGAGTTGGAAGCCTTACCTGATAATGCAACCGTGCTCGATGGCGGCACCGGCGGTTTCCATTTAATGAGCTATTTAGAAGATTATCCAACGATTATTGCGGTAGATGCTACCTTGGACGATCATCCTCCCGGCACCATTCGCCTCATCCATCCGCGTTTTTCCAAAGATTTTCCGAAAGCACTCAGTACACATGATATTGGATTAAAAGATTTGCTGGAAGGCTTGCAAATCTTGGGAAAGTTTCCTGAAATACACCTTTTTATTGTTTCCATCGAAACCGTACAACCCTTGTACATTGGGCTTTCGCCTTCAATCGAAGCGATCATGCCCGATTTGATTGCCCAAGTCAAAACACTGGTAGCAACGTTGAATGAAAGGGTATTGGTAGGCGCAGTGTAGTGGTATCCCCATGACGGGAGTGTAAAATAAATTCTGTCTAAGAGTTTGTCAAGACAAATCCAGGGGCATACGATTGCCAAAACGAATAGCCAGTTGCTGAGCCGTCAGCCCCCAATTGGGTGGAGGGAAGGCATACTTAGCCGTGATTTGTT
>JANRME010000042.1:0-8183 GCA_033761835.1 Saprospiraceae bacterium | reverse complement strand
ATGTAAAATGTAAAATGTAAAATGTAAAATGTAAAATGTAAAATGTAAAATGTAAAATGTAAAATGTAAAATGTAAAATGTAAAATGTAAAATGAGCTTTATCAATTGTTTTGAAGTCAAGCACTATCTATTTCATTTTTTCCGCAGCCAAATGAATCGCCTGGCGAATACGCTGGTAAGTGCCGCAGCGACAAATATGACCTTGCATCGCAGTATCAATGTCTTCATCCGTGGGCTTTGGATTGCGTTTCAATAATGCAGCCGCCGACATAATCTGCCCAGCCTGGCAATAGCCGCATTGAGGCACATCCACTTCCTCCCAAGCTTGCTGCACCGGGTGGTCTCCTTTTTCTGATAAGCCTTCGATCGTGGTAATTTTCTTACCCACAGCCACCGTTACCGGTAAGCTGCAAGAGCGGATAGGCGTGCCATCCAAATGCACCGTGCAAGCGCCGCATTGAGCGATGCCGCATCCGTATTTGGTGCCGGTAAGACCCACAAAATCACGGATTGCCCAGAGCAAGGGCATATCTTCTTGCACATCTACCGTATAGGATTTGCCGTTGATGGAGAGTTTTAAATTGGACATAATAATATGGTTTCAGGTTGAAAATAGGAAGTTATTTAAGAACGGTTTGGTCTTAAAGATAAAGAAATTCGCTCGAACTGTCTGAAAAATTAAGAAGATTTTAACTTTAATAGCACTTGCTTTGGGTTAAGGATTAGTAATACGCTTTGAAACTATATTGAAAAATCAGTATTTTTGTAAAAATAGTGTCGCTATGACCAAAGTCTCCATTATCAACCAGACTTTAGAAACTTTACAAAAACTTCCCGAGGATAAAGTCGCCGAGATAGCTGAATTTGCTGAATTTCTGCTAAAAAAGCACGAAGAGCAAATGCTGACCAAGGGGATAGAAACATTGGTAAACGAGTCGGAAAGTTTTGCTTTTCTGCGCGAGGAAGAAGATTTGTATACGGTGGAAGATTTGAAAGAACGCTATAAATGAACTTTTTATTCAACTATGAATACAAAAGTTAGTTCGCTAAATAAAAGCTATCCGAATATTTTAATTTTAACATCTTCGTAAGCCTTTCGAATTATTGCCACATTAAGGAAGGTTCTTCGCTTTGACATTAAAAGATCAACAGAAGTAAAATAATTACAGACTCTAAATTTTATATCAAGAAACGCCAAAAGATATAGCGTACCATGGATAGACATATTTTCCGAGGAAGCAAATTTTCGGGCTATCCGCTCATCCAAAATCACTTCATACAGATTATCGAAAAATTGATTTTGAGCGAGAACCTCTGCTTCTCCTTCATGCATACCAGCCTTAGCTAAATAAATCTCAACCAAATCACTACCATACTCATTGCAAGGAATAAACCAGGAACTATTTTCCAAATAGAAATTAGATAAAAAAATAAACCGAGATGTCCGTTCACTTTCAGAAGATGGCTTTACTAAAAATTCTTTTTCGACAGCACGAGGTATTCTTATTTCTGTATAAAGAAGATTCAGGTAAGGCAGTAATTCAAGATAATATAAACTGCGCAGAGCAGAAGTGTCTAAAATTGCTTTAGGAAAGTTCATGATTTTACTTTGCTTAAAGCCCAAAGCGCCAGTAAACCTAAGCCAATACCAATAATCGCCTCTGTAGCGCCGATTTCGTTTTTGGAGGTTTTTGATTCTGGTAAAGCACCTAAAAATTTAGCAATCTGATGTAATGCAGACTCTGTATCATAATAATCTATAAAAATTTCTTGTTTATTTTTATATCCTTTAAAATCCATAGTATGCCCCAACTCTTTGTAATAAATCGCAATAATTGGCTTATTTAAAGTGGTTGCATATTGTAATTCCGCTTGCATAGTCAAAGTTAAATCTTCTAACCCAAAAGCTACAATAACAGAGCTCTGACTTATTCTTTTCTTGGTTTCTTCATTGACACCATCAAATTGATTTATATGACGAGCAGGTAAATAAACAGTATGCCCGTATAAATTAGATATGGTTTGCAGCCGTAGGGCTGTATTTTGACCAATAAGCGAATCCCGATTATATGTAACAAAAATGGATTTATACATTCGTTTATTTTTAACAAAAATAAAAGAAAATCACCACAAATAAAACATGAGAACCTCGCTTAAAGATTTAAACAGGTAATTTTATTTGAATAAATTGTGTTATTTCTTTTTCAATATATTCTTATATAGACTTTAGTCTTCTTGCCAGAACCCAATTCGCAGTAAGGAAAGCCGCGCCCAGTATAATAAAAGCAACACCTTTGACCACAAAGCTCCAATCGGTATCAAAAAATCGAGCGGTCGCCAGTACCAGGATGAATAGCATTCCCAGATTGACCCAACCCATTTTGCGCTCCCGAATGCCTTCTACGAGGTAAGCGATGCCCCAAGCAAGCAGAAATAAATTGGCTAAAACAGTGACCAACCCGCTTTGGTTGGCTCGACCGATCAAGAGTAAAATCGCTGCAAAAAATGGCAAAAATGCTATAAAATGTACCGATAATTTTCTTTGTATAAAATTTTGAAAAAACAGGAATAAAAATGATAATGCAATGATAATCAGTACTGTAAAATTGATTAATCCGGCCCATTGTTCGTAGCGTTTTCCGAAAACAATAGCATAGGCATCAAAAGATGAAGCATCAAAATTAAAAGTAGCATACGTATAAAATAGGAGTGTAATAAAAGCGCCACTTACTGCAAAAACCTGAAATGGACGATAGATAAAAGCGGAATGTGTAAATAATTTTTGTCCAAGTAAATAAAAAAGACTAAATATTAAAGCTGTACCTATAAAATTATATTCTGCAATATTATTTTCAATCGTGCCAAACCAACCGAAGATAAAACTCAATACCAGTCCCCAACCCAGCAAATTCCGCCGTATAGGCTCGTTTTGCTTTCGCAAATTCAAGAATAAATGTGGCAAAGCCGCTGCTAATAAAGCCCAGTACCAAACGGATTCTCCATCATAAATCTGCATCGTCCAACTGGCAATACCAATCAAATAAATAATTGTAACAAGGCTGGAATTTAGCAGATACATTAAAGGAATACTTAATGCCAACCAAATGAACAAGAAACTCTCCGCATCGCCCCAGATATGATAGGTCTGACTCACCAACGCAATGCTCGCTGCCACCATGAGCATCAAAAAAGCCGATGTGCTTTCGGCCCAAGCGATGGAATCTCGCTTCTGAAAATAAGCATATCCAAAGATGATTTGAGCCACGATTAAGGGTGCAAAGCTCAGTATGGTGCGAGTTGTTTTGGAAAAATCCTCCCAATTATAAGCGACGATTAAAACAATGCCGCCGCCAATCAACAAAGCGCCGAGGATGCCCGCCACGATAAAAGCGATGTTGTAGTCTGGTTTGTCATCTGTTTCGCCATAGTGCGTGCGCAGTTTTTCAGCTTGATCCGGGCCTATCAATCCTTGCTCCAGCCATTCTGGTAGCTGTTCATAAAGCCATTTGATGTATTTTTTATTGACCATAAATAGTGGGACAGTTTTTTAGTCAACTGTCGAAAGTCTTATTTAATTGGAAATTAAATAATTATTCTGTTTTGTACAAATTTAATTATGCCCACTTACTTGAAGCTTCAAGCCGTCAACTAAATTTTTGGCACGGCTTTTGGTTCATTTAAGATGTGTGATGTTTCTGAGAAACCCTTTCACAAAAACAGATGCAGGGGTTTGTTAACTTTAGCCTTTGTTGTTCAAGAGTTCGGGATTCAAGTAAATGAAGATTAATGTTTCCTCCTTGCTTTTGAATCTGAGAACTCTTGAACTTTTTTATGAAAAGAGGCTATTTTTCAAAACCAATATTAAAAAGTGCATCCCCCTGATTCACAACCGGCGCATTATTGTGTCCAATAATATAACCCGTTCGCGGCGCATACAAAGTCAAATCTTCCAAGCCAAAAGGGTCGTTAAGGATGCCGATGGGTTCGCCTTTCAAAATTTTATGCCCGGAGCATTTGTACCAACGAAACATCCCTGCCTTGGGCGCGCGCATCCATGCTGTCTTGCCTAGTACTAAACTTTGTGGCTCTATTGGTTTGTCGGCAAGCATTCCTTGATGGTACAATAATCTTTGAATGCCTTCCAGCGCTTTTTGAATGGATAAGCCATCGTAACGCAATGTTTCTCCTCCTTCAAACACCAACATAGATTTCCCTTCGCTATGCGCGGCTTTGCGCAAAGATTTGCTGATGGGCGGCATCGCTACAATATAGGGCGCACCGAAGGCTTTGGCAAGCTCCAAGCTTTTTTTATCTGCTTTTGTAAAACGAATTTGTGGATAATTGTATAAATATTTACCACCGGTATGAAAATCTACCCCAAAATCTATATTTGGCAATATTTTTTTGGTAAGCGTGTTGGCGATACGAGCAGCCAGGGAACCAGTGGCGCTGCCAGGGAAACTGCGGTTCACATCCTTGCCGTCGGTCACATCGCGGGAGAAGTTGATAAACCCATATACGTTTAAAAGTGGAATGGCAATAACACTACCTTTGGTAATATCGTCGAATAATTCATTCGTGACGGCCCGTCGCACAATCTCAACACCGTTAATTTCGTCACCGTGAACGCCACCGAGGATGAGTACTTTGGGGCCGGCTTTTCTACTATGAAAAACGTGCGCTCGGATGAGGATTTGATTGCCGGAAGGAAGCCTTCCAACCGGAATTTTCACTACCTCCGATTTGCCTGGTTTTATTATAGTACCACTAATGTTTAAAGGAGCTATAGCCATTGTACGATTTACAATTTTCAAAAAACAAAGATACAAGGATAAATTGTACCTCGTACTTTGTACTTCGTACTTGGATTAAACTCTTTGCAGCTGTAATTCTGCAATTTTGCTTTCTACCAAATGAATGATGCTACCGGCTACATCTTTGCCAGTGGTTGTTTCAATGCCTTCTAGCCCCGGCGAAGCATTTACTTCCATGACCAAAGGACCGCGATAGGAGCGTAATAGATCAATACCCACCACATCCAATCCCATTACTCTGGCTACTTTACGCGAAACTTCTTCTTCTTGCTCAGTCAATAAAACCGGCGTTGCGCTGGCGCCTCGATGCAAATTGGAACGGAATTCGCCATCTTTTGCCTGGCGTTTCATTGCGGCAACTACCTCGCCATTCACCATAAATACACGAATATCTGCGCCTTCGGCTTCTGAAATAAACTCTTGAACAATCACTCGCTGTCCTGTCTTCTGAAATGCTTCTACAATAGAAGTGGCTTGCAGCATATTATGCGCGAGCAAAACGCCTACGCCATGTGTACTTTCCAATAATTTTATCACTACAGGAAATCCACCGACCTGTTCAATCACATCGGGAAGATTCTGTTCCTGCCCTACAAAAAGCGTTTTGGGTGCAGCGATGCCAAAGCTGGTGAGCCTTTGCAAACTGCGCAGTTTATCGCGCGCTTGCAGCAAAGCATCTGCTCTTGTAGATGTAAAAATGCCCATTGCTTCAAACTGGGCTATCACCGCTGAACCAGGATAGGTGACAGAAGCGCCTATGCGTGGAATAATCGCATCAATATAACTCAAATTGACGCCATTACAATAAACGGCTGGCAAATCCCGATCCACCACCAAGCTACAATTGGAGTGATCAACGATCTGCAAATAATGCCCGCGGGCAACACCTGCGCGTAGCAAGCTTCTCGTTGAATACAAATACGAACCGCGAGAAAGGATTGCGATGTTCATGTCAGAATGGATTACTGGTACTCTATTTTAAGTTTCATGTTGCAGGTTGGAAGTTAGGATTAAAAATTCTTCTAACCTGCAACTTAAAACTTGCAACTACAATGTCAAATCTATTTCAACTTCACTACTTTTCGGCTGGCACTATTCGTACCTGCGCTTACCCTAATTACGTAAGCACCTGCTGGAAGGTTACGCATAGAAAGCGTTTCTTGCCATTTATTTGCAATGCCTTGTAAAACAGAAGATTGCAAGCACCGCCCCAACTGGTCGAAGACCTCAATCTGCACCGAAGATTCTTGTTTTAATTCTCCGCGAAGGTAAAGGATTTCCTCAAATGGATTCGGGAAAATCTCTAAACTTTGGTCGAAAAGATTAAGTTCCTCATTATCAGATAGTACGCGCTCGCCATTGGCAAACCAAACTCCCCAACGCGCCCCGCTTGCATCTCCTTCGATCAAAACGGATGCCGTAGGCGGATCAGTTGAGGCATTAATTTTGTCATTTGCCAAGTCAACTACACCTACCACCCGATCTCCGAAAAAGCCCACAAAACCATCAAAAATCAATTTGCTATCATCTACGGAGTATTTTGGAAAACTCAAATCGGAATTTTCATAAATGCCTCCGACATCACCCGTTTCAGTATTTGCACCCAGAATAGCGTATTCTTCGTTAAAGAAATCTATATATTCAAAAGCAATAATATAAGGTGAGTTTTTAGCGAAGGTAGGATTTGCAACATTGACGTTTTCGGGTAAACCAGAGAATAATTTTTCAATAAAACCGTCCCCAAAATCATTGGACGTGTTGTCCCAAGCACGAAGGAAGCCAATGTCCCAGTATTCGATACTATCTGCAGCGTTTTTAATGATACTCAAGGCATCATACATTACAAATTGACTAGTAATATCCCATTCTAAAGCATCTGCGTAAGCGACGTCGCCGGTAGAAATACCTTCTACAAAAGTAGGGTTAAAGAGTTCATATTCAACGCCATCCCCTGTGCTTAAATCGAAAATAACTACTTTATTGTCGTAATCATCAGTTACTGCCGCCAATTTTAATCCATCCGGCGACACCGCAAGATTGCGCCAAATAGCTTGATTACTTAACGTTCCGGAAGAGACAGTTCCTTGATTCCAATTAAGTTGTATAAAACGAATGGTTTGGTCATTTGCTACATATATAAGGAGTGAGCCATCATCCGTCACACTCGGCTGTCGCAATGCTCCAACATTTGTCAGTGGGTCGGAAACAGTAGCTCCTGCAGGTGTTACAATGCTGAGCTTGGTTTGGTCGCCGTTAGAATATACAATAAATTCATCCCCTGCATTTGTGCTTACATCTGTTTGATTATCAGTACCCTGTGTGCCAGTAATTCCCACCGTTGTAAAAGCGTTTCCTGCAGCAGTTACCTCAGCAGAATTAGCGCCGTGCAAATCGGTAGCCGCTTGCAAAACCGCAATTCGCAAATCAACAAATTTAGAAGAGCGTACCAGATAAGTTGTTAATGCCCGAAAGAAAATCTGCTCGGCTTTATTTTTGCCAATAGCCGTAGCAATCAAATAATAAGCCCGATTCGTGATGCCACTGTTGATGTGCACGCCGCCGTTATCCTGATTGCCTCGGTACTGCTCGGAGACGTGTTCCGGCTGCCAGCCATTGTCGTTGAGGCTATTGCCACCGTTGTGCGGATTCGATAAATCGCGCAATGCGCCGGTCGGAAATATCTGCGGATTGGAAATATCTTCGCCCATTTTCCAATCATCGCGGTCAATCATTGCCCCAAAAATATCAGCGAAAGATTCATTCATAGCGCCTGATTCGCCTTGGTATTCAAGATTGGCAGTATTTTGTACAACACCATGCGACATTTCGTGGCCACCCACATCCAATGCTTTTGCCAAAGGCGCTGTAAATGCTCGATCCCCGTTGCCATAGAACATGGCTGCTCCATTCCAAAAGGCATTATCCATAGCACTTCCATCATCTTCAACAATATTGATAAGCGAAATAATATTGCCACCCTGCCCATTGATAGAATTTCGTTGAAAGGTATTTTCAAAATATTCGTAAGCTTTTCCGGCATTGTAATGTGCAGAAACCGAGGTGCGATTTCCCCAGGCATTATTGTTGGAACGGATGTGATCGGCGTTAAAGTCGTCGTTTGCTGGCGATGTACTCTGCCCATCAATCGTCCAGATAACGCCCACCGGATCGTCAGGAAAACTGGACTGTGTGCTGTTGAACATATTGCGGGAAGCGTCAATTAAGTAATAGGTGCTACCCTCCTGCCAAGTGCCAAAGGTGCGGTCAATATTAAAAAGGTCTTTAGCCGTAGCAGTACGTGGAGGCAGTGGGCTGAAAGTTAGAAGTGGGAAGTGGGCATCGCCTGCGGCAAGCCTTTGGCGACCGAAG
>JANRME010000041.1:0-45419 GCA_033761835.1 Saprospiraceae bacterium | reverse complement strand
TCAAGCCGGTGTCGCCGTGCGGACCGCCGATTACAAACTTGCCAGTTGGGTTGACGTGATAAGTGATTTGACCGTCGAATAATTTATGTAATTCTGGTTTCAATTGTGCTTTTACGCGCGGAATGACAATATTGATCACATCTTGCTTGATTTGCTCCAGCATTTTCTCTTCCTGATCAAAATCATCGTGTTGCGTGGAAACGACAATGGTATCAATGCGTTGAGGGGCATTATCGTCGCTGTACTCAATGGTCACCTGTGATTTTGCATCGGGGCGAAGATAAGTCATCACTTTGCCTTCACGGCGAATCGCTGCCAATTCCATCAATATTTTATGCGCCAAATCAAGGGCCAAAGGCATATAATCATCGGTTTCGCCAGAAGCATAACCAAACATCATCCCCTGGTCGCCAGCGCCCTGATCTTCAGGATTGCCGCGCTCTACACCGCGATTGATGTCGGGTGATTGCTCGTGGATAGCAGACAACACGCCGCAGGAATGCGCTTCAAACATATATTCCGACTTGGTGTAGCCGATGCGCTTGATTACATCGCGCGCGATTTGCTGTACATCAAGATAAGTACCTGATTTTACTTCGCCAGCAAGTACCACTTGCCCAGTTGTTACGAGTGTTTCACAAGCCACTTTTGATTGTGGGTCGAACGCAAGAAAATGATCAACCAATGCATCAGAGATTTGATCGGCAATTTTATCCGGGTGTCCTTCGGAAACAGATTCTGAGGTGAATAAATATGGCATATTTAAATTGATTATTGTTGATTTTCAATTGCTTGTTTTAAAAACGGTGCAAAAATAGAAAATTAAGAGGAAAAGCGATGCTATCTTTTTGAAAGATGACATCACTTTGATTGACTTTGTGAGTATAGATTATCGAATATCGCAAGTCAGGACGTGCTCGGTCTTGCCATCATTCAATGTAATAAAGCCTTCCAGTTTATCGCCAATTTGTATCGGCCCAACGCCTGCGGGAGTACCAGTATAAATCATGTCCCCCATTTGTAGCTTGAAAAATTTGGAGACATAAACGATAATATCCTCGAAAGAAAAAATCGTATCTGCGGTGTTGCCATGCTGCACGACCTCATTATTCTTGCGCAATTTGAATTCGATCCCTTCCCGATTCACTTTTTCTATAGGGATAAATTCACTCAATACCGCTGAGCCATCGAATCCTTTCGCAATTTCCCAGGGAAGCCCTTTTTTCTTGCATTCCGACTGCAGATCGCGCGCTGTAAAATCAATGCCAAATGCAATTTGATCGTAATATTCAGCAGCAAATTCCGGCTGCACGTGGCGACCGTTTTTGCAGATTTTTAATACAATTTCTCCTTCATAATGAATATCGCTCGAAAAATCAGGATAGTAAAATGGCTTATCGTTCACCAGCAGGGCCGAGGTCGGTTTCATAAACACCACCGGCTTGTCAGGCACTTCATTATTGAGTTCTTTGGCGTGTTCGCTATAGTTACGTCCGATGCAAATGATTTTCATGCGCTTGGAGATTTTGGCGCAAAAATAGGGAAACTACCAGAAAAAATAGAAGAAATCTTCAATGGATATAAATGCCTATGTGGGAGTAGACAATTCTTTATATTATAAAATTGACATTTTAAGTTATTTAGTGTAAATTTGGAAAAAATTAAATACTTATGATTAGCTTAATCCAGACAGTTGTGAGCCTTTTTGGTGCAAGTATTGTGGTACTTGATGACCTTGATCCAGGATGACTCTATCTGGGAGAATGTAATAAAAATTCTTATATTCTCCCATCTGATTTTTCTTTGAGCCAAGTTTTAATTTCCTCTCTTTTTATAGAGTTTCCAATTTTATTATGTAATTGTATAAATAAATCTTTTGTTTTCTTATTAATTTCTAATTGATCTGCCTTTCCGCGAATAGGTTTATCGTATAATTTTGCAATCTGTAATAAAGTTGCTCCTATTTCTAATTCTGGCGCGCCCTTTTTACTTTTTTTAAATTGGTCCAAAAATCCGCGCGCTAAATATTTGAGCGTAGAGAATTCTTTTTTTTCATAAAAAAGTATCAAACGCAGCATTTCTGCTGGGAATTGAAGCGTTTTCTTTGTTTCCTTTTCACCTTCATTTAGAAGAGATATGATCCAATCCAACGCTTGTTCATATTGGCGAGTTTCAAAATAAATAACGGCAATATTATAAATTAAGGTTAGCTTTCGGCTAATACCTATAACATCACCGTAGTTCTTTAAACCCTCTAAAATAGATGAAGCCTTAGCTAATATTTTTCCATATTCCTCCGTCCTGGAATAATAGTGAATGTAAAAATAAGAACTAATGTGAAACTTTTCCCCAGAAACCCGATGATTGGTTTCAGGTACACTATTAAGTTTTGACATAATAGTATCAAATTCTTGTTCAATCGTGCCAGATTGAAAGCAATTGTTAAAATAATTATTAAGCGCTTTTAAATAACGGTCTTGATATTCTACTTCTATTAGTATTTTCTGATCATCCTCGAATAAGGATAATAATTTTCGTAAGTGAATATTGGCTTCTTCATATTCTTTTTTACTGCGATGGTGCATAGCATACATTGTATGGTATTGGGTTTTGGCTACAAAAGAAGCATTCATTAAATAGTTTTCATGATCTTCGCCGATCAATTCATTAACGATCTTTGGTAAGTGCTGTGCTTCGGGATTGACTATATTGGCAGTGCGCAATGAAAAAAAAATGTCTTCAAATACTTGCGTCATATTCAGCTCTTTTTCCGTTTGGCGGAGGATCGCCAAAGCGCGCTCTTGATTTTGTTTTAATAATGCACTCGCCTGAGTTCCTAGTTGTCGAATAATTCTTCTTTCCATTAATGCGAATTCCAACTCGTACAATCCCAGATTAGCTTTCTCAGCGATACTGCGCGCTTGCTGAAGGAGTTTTTTTGCTTGTTTCCATAATCCTTTTTCAAGGAGCAAATGAAGATCGGTGCGATATTCTTGCAAACGCAAATGATGATTTTTATCAGCATGAAAATTGCGAAGTGACTTTAAGATCAGGTGATACAAATAGTTTTTTACCTCAGAAGTATTGGAAGATTTTGTTGCATTTTCCAAATATTCTTTTAGTTTTGCACTATCATATTTTTTCATGGTATCAATATCGCTAAACAACTTCAGATAACTTGGGCTTTCTTTGGTGCTATGCTTATTGCAATGCCTTTTAAAATATCTCTTCTCGTTAGGACTCAAAGAATGAATTAAATCGAAAAGCGCATCAGAATTTACTGCCATTATTTTCTTAGTTTTTCGTTTCTATTCCTGACTTTTTTAGCTGGTAATCAAAGGGTAAAATGTTAAAACTTAAACTTTGAAGACCTTAATTTCAAAGCAATATTTTTGAACCCTCAATATTTGCCGAGATATATTTGTATCAAATTACAAACACTTAGTTTATGAGCAACCAACGAATTTGGGTATTATTACTCTTTGTAATGATTCTATTACAAAATTGTAACCAATCCAAGCCAACCGAAAATAATTCATTTTCTGATTCCGCCCTTGCCCCTGACTCGAGCAGAGGAGGTGTTACACTTGTTATTGAAGACCTTGATCCTAGCAGAAGTCGAAACACGGATGAATCTATCATGATTATTGCCCAAAGTAAATTACAATCGACTATTCCCGATAGTAGTAAAGTAATAATCCTCAATGATAGTGATATTTCTACGAGTGGTATATATAAAAGTGGAGAAAATTATTTCATAATTACAGATAATGGTAATAATTATCCGCTTTTGATGGAGTCCGGAAAATCTGATACACTTAGAACAAGTGATTTGGAAACTTATCATGCGATACGTGCCATAATGAATGGAGATACGGTGCGACTGTTCTTACCACGTACAAGATTAATAGAAATGAACAACCAATAATTAATTAATTACCTCAAAAGACTTAAAACCCTGTATGCCCAGAAGCCACAAAAACACTGAACTGCATATTATAAGCGATAAGTGTAGATTGTAATGTAAATATAATATGCAGTTCACCCAAAGAATCAAAGAGCTAAACCCCGATTTTTTAATCCTGGTTTAATTTATCGCGCGCGCTTTTTTATTATCCCAAATACCGTGAAACACTTAAAAAACTACGCAATTTGGTCACACTAAAACTGTGATATGAAGTTGAATGGGTTGATGGTACGATGGTGTATCATCATCCCTTTTTTGAGTGTATTAAAATTTTACATTTAGTAATCCTGATAGTTCTTTTACTTCCCGAATGGTCTCTTGCGCGCGCTTGCGAATCTCAGCAGAAGAAGCTTTTACTTGCTCTTTTACTTCCTTTTTATTGGCATAGATCTCGGCTTTGCGCTCACGGAAAGGATTGCTGATTTCTACCAAGGCTTCGGCTACGGCTTCTTTTAAATCGACATATTTTAAATTGCCAGCATTATAATTATTCATCAAGCCATCATAAGTTTCCTGCTTGCCACAAGCTTTTAATAATGAAAACAAATTCTTTACACCCGGACTCATTTCACCAGCAGGTGTGTCCCCCGCATCAGTAACGGCCGAGCGGATTTGCTTTCGGATGCGATCGGGTTCTGCAAAAATATTGATATAATGTTTTTCACCTGCGCTTTTACTCATTTTACGAGTTGGCTCAGCAGTGGACATTACACGCGGCACTTCGGTATGTAATGCTTTTGGTAAAATAAGATATTCTTTACCGACTTGATTATTAAAACGTTGTGCAATATTTCTGGCTAATTCCAAATGCTGATCCTGGTCGTCGCCCACAGGCACGAAATCAGCGCGATAAATAAGAATATCGGCTGCCTGTAAAATCGGATAATTGAGCAAACCCGCAGAAATAAAGCCTTCTGAGCTTTCCTCGCTTTGTTTGCTTTTATCTTTGAACTGGGTCATCCGACTCAGCTGCCCATATGATGTAAAACAATTAAAAATCCAGCATAATTCGGCGTGCTCCGGCACTAATGACTGGATAAAAAGGGTTTCAGTTTTGAGGCCGGTTGCCATCAAATTGAAAATTAATTCCCAAGTATTATGTACTAATTTTTTGGAATCATAAGGCATCGTCATGGCATGATAATTCACCACACCATAAAAACATTCGTATTCTGCTTGCAAATCCACCCAATTTTTCACTGCACCGAAGTAATTGCCAAAGTGCATATCGCCAGTGGGTTGGATGCAAGAAAGTACTCGTTTTTTTTGTTCCATCTTTCATCAGGTGATGGGGTGATGGGGTAATGGGGTGATTTATTAAACTTATCACCCTACCATCTTATCACCCTGTTAATCAAAAGCAGCAATCGCTGAGATTTCTACATTTACAAATCTCGGAAGGTTGGCTACTTCCACTAATTCGCGCGCAGGCGAGGTGGCTTCATCGAAATACTGACCATAAATGCCATTGATCCGACCAAAGTTGTGCATATCTTTTACAAAAACCGAGCATTTGACGACATCTTTAAAACTCAACCCCGCTTCTTCAAGAATGGCTTTGAGGTTTTCCATCACTTGACGGGTTTCGGTTTCGATGTCGATGGTTACTAACTCTCCATTTGCAGGATTAATTGCAATTTGCCCGGAGATATATAAAGTACTGTTATGAATAATCGCTTGGTTATAAGCACCAATAGGCATCGGCGCTTTCGGTGTTTTGATTATTTTTTTCATTTTTTGAATGTGTTTTAGTACGATCGTGTTTTAGTATTATGGTGTTTTAGCTCAGATGTATCGAACTATAACACTTTAACACCCAAACACCAAAGAACATTCTAAAGCACAAAAGCCCCACATCGCACTAAAAAGGATGGGAGCTTCATGTATAATTATATCGTATCATCGCTGTTTTAAGCTTCGTCTTCCGCTGCTTTCACCAATACTTTGCCGCGATAGTACATATTGCCTTCGCTGTCGTAATAAGCACGGTGAAATAAATGACGCTCGCCCGTTGTGGTGCAAGTAGCGATTTGCGGAACAGTAGCTTTATAATGCGTTCTACGCTTGCGCTTGCGTTGCTTCGATGTTCTACTCTTGGGATGTGCCATTGCTACAAAAATTTGAAATATGAAATGTAAAATTTGAAGAGAACTTTTTATTTCAAACTTTACGCTTTATATTTTAGTGATTTTTAATATTTAATTTTTTCAATTCTTCCCAAAATGGATTTTGCTCATTTTCTTCTTCTTCTTCCGCCGCCTTATATTCATTTTGCAAATACTGCAACATTTCCAGATTGCAAACTCGATTTATATCATTTTCGCAATCGTACACGTTCATAAACGGCATCGAAAGAATGATATATTCGTAAATGTACGTAGCAACGTTGAGATGCTGATCCTCCGGATGAATATAAATCACTTCGGCATCTTCCGCTTCTGGTTGCTCACTCAATTTTACAACCAAGCGCTGACTGTCGGACACCGGCAGATCAATAGACGCCAAGCATCGGTCGCATTCAGATTTCACCGTTCCTTCAAAATCAAATTGAAGAACGTACATATCCGGTCGTTTGTCAAAAAGTAGCGTCAGATTGATATTGCCTTGGGCAATCGGTGAGCTTTCGAAACAACGAAAAAATTCGTCATCCACCTGAAAATCAAACTGATGCGTACCCGATCGCAATCCCCTTACCGGGATAGAGTACTGTACCAACGAGTCCATTGATAAAGAACGTTTTGAATATACCGCCGGTAAAAGGCGGGTGCAAAGATAAGTGTTTTTCGCAACCGAAGGTAGTTATTTTGAAATAAAATAACACTATTTTTTTCGCTTTATCGCAGCAGATTTTAATACGTTTTGACGTTAAAGCCAAATATAATAAAGAAAATCTGCTTATCATCCGACGCAATGAGGTTAATTAACCTCTGGTTAACACACATAACGCAAAGAAAATTTCACAAACTCCTATTTTTGACGCTACTTCTGACATTGCCCTGCGTCATAATATCTTATAAACCGATTCTGAGATGAAAATAACTACACTTCTCATTACCATTTTTTTGTGCTCTTTTTTTTGCGCAAGCGCTCAAACGACCATTTATGAAGAAGATTTTGAAAGCTATGCTGATGGCACTACTGCTGCTGGTAAATGGACAGCCGCAGGTACCGATTGTGATGATGGAGCACTTAATAATGGCGGCAATCGTTTTGGCGTATATGGAGGTCAGTTTGTAGTGGAAGATGTAGAAGGCGCACCTTGTTGCGCGCCGGGTGGTAGTGGGCGGAACACCTGGACATCCCAGAATATCAATATTTCCGCTTTTAGTTGTGTGAGTATTTCATTGGAAATAGGTGGTGGCGGGGATTTGGAAACAGATTTTCCTGCAGGGCCAAGTTTTGCTTGTGATAATAGCCATGACCAAGTAGTGATCGAATACATCCTTGATGGTGTTACTACTAGAATGGGCTATGTTAATGGGCCCGATGGCTTGGGCGGCTTTAGCGTGGATGGACTGGATGGAAATTCGCTCCGGATTCGGATTACCTTAGGGAACAAAGCCAATGATGAATTTTATACTATTGATAATGTTGTAGTAAGTGGTTCTGCGATTACACCGCCCAATATTACTGGACCAAACACGGTTTGCCCTGGGGGTACGCCCATTACTCTTAATGCTACGGGTGGCTCCGGCGGTTTTGTTTCCTACGAATGGAGCAATGGCGATAGCGGGCCTTCTATCAGTGTAGATCAACCAGGAACGTACATTGTAACGGTGACCAATGCTGCCGGATGCTCGGTTGCTTCAAACCCTAAAATAGTTGGAACTTCTACACCACCTACCGTTAATATTACAGGGCCAACCTCAGTTTGTTCAAGTGGTGGCAGTATTACTTTGGACGCAGGGGCAGGATTTACGAGTTATGAGTGGTCAACAGGACAAACTTCTCGAACGATTTCGGTCAATTCCAGCGATACCTATTCGGTAACAGTAACCAATGCTGCGGGTTGTAACGGTCAAGACGATCATGTCGTGGATATCAATATCCGACCCGAGTTAGATAATCCTGGTACGCTGGAAGGCTGTGGTTTTGTGACCTTACCTGAAATTAGCGGTGTTGATCTTTCCGGCGATGAAGGCTATTATTCTGGGGCTAATCGTGGCGGCACGCGTTATAATCCTGGCGATGATATTACAAGCACCAGAACGATTTTCATTTTTGCAGGTACTACAGGTTGTTCCGATCAGGAAACCTTTCAGGTACAAATAACACCTACCCCTAATGTGTTCAATATCAATAATGTAACGGCTTGTAATTCTTATACTTTGCCGGCTGTGCCGGGTACGAATTTGACCGCCAATCGAGCTTATTACACCGAGCCGGATGCCAACGGTACAAGATTTGAGCAAGGAGCTGTTATTACAAGCAGCCGCACCTTATACGCCTATGCTGGTAGTGTGGATTGCTACGATCAATCTATGTTTACTATTACAATCGTACCAGCGGTGCAGGTAAATGATCTGCAGGATCAATCGGCTTGCGCTTCCTTTACGCTTCCTGCCATTACAGGTACAAATCTTACAGGTAATCAGGCTTATTATACTGCCCCGAATGGCGGCGGCACGCGCTATTTGCCTGGACAAGCGATTACTAATACACAAACATTATATATTTATGATAGAAATGCTGGTTGTAGTGATGAAGAATCGGTTTTAATTACTATTACTACAGGGCCACAAATCAATGATATTGCGGATACGACGGTCTGTACGGCCTTTACCTTGCCTATAATTTCAGGTGCAAATCTGAGTGGCAATCAAGCTTATTACACTGCGCCTAATGGCGGCGGTGCGCCCTTGAATCCGGGCGATATGATTACTACTTCTCAAACATTATATATATATGATACAGATGGGAGCTGCAGCGATGAAGAATCTTTTGTCATTTCTATTGCCACTACACCCGACATTGCACCTTTAACAGATCCAACGGCTTGTTCTTTTTATATTTTACCATCTATAACAGGCACAAATCTGAGCGGCGGACAAGCATTTTATACACAAGCGAATGGCTCTGGTACGCGTTATGCAGCAGGAGATACTATTTTTACTACGGTTTCTTTATTTGCCTATGATGGCGCAGTGGGTTGTAGCGATGAAGAAATTATTAATATCAATATCATATCTCCACCTATTTTAGATAATATTGGTAACCAAACCGCCTGTCAATTCTACACTTTACCCAATATTACAGGTATTAATTTGAGTGGTAATCAAGCTTATTATACGGCTCCTAATGGCGGCGGCACGCGCTTAAATCCGGGCGAGAATATCACTGTAACTACCACCCTTTATCTATTTGATGATAATGGTATTTGTAAGGATGAAGAAATATTTACGGTGACGATCAACGCTGTGCCAATGCTGGATTCCATTCCGGCACAAGTCGGTTGTGGTTTCTTTGTGCTTCCGGCAATTATCGGATCGAATTTAAGTGGCAATCAAGCTTATTTTTCTCAAGCTAATGGTGCAGGTACGCGCTTTAATCCTGGCGATACAATTCGCACAAATACAACGCTTTACGCTTTTGATGATAATGGCGCTTGCACAGCGCAGCGTTCTTTTGCTATTACTTTGAATACGCCGCCTGCGGTAACGGTAAACGTTCGCGGAGTAACTTGTAATGGTATGAATAATGGCGCTATCGAATTGGTCGTGTTGGGTAATGCACCTTTCACGTTCAATTGGGATGTGGATTCTTTGGATGGACAGCAAAATGTAGCCGGACTTCCAGCAGGAACTTATAATGTAACTATAACGGATAATCAAGCTTGTTCGAATGTGGTTCAAGCGGTCATTGCGCGGCCTGAAATGTTAGATTTGACCTGCTCCCAATTGATGGGAGTCTCCGCGGCCGGTTTATCCGATGGGCAAGCACAAATTATTGTCACTGGCGGCACGGCTGCTTATAATATCTTTTGGACAGGGCCTATAAATGGCACTCAAACCCTTGCTATTGCTGATACCGTAATTTTGAGTAATCTTCCCGCAGGTAGTTATGAAGTGACCATTACCGATCGGAACAATTGTACGACGACTTGTAATTTTGCGATCAATGTCGAGGGTTGTGATATTTCGCTGAGTTTAGCAGGTACAAATGCAACTTGCCCGAATACTGCCGACGGCGCGATACAAAGCACGATTACAGGTGGTGTGGCACCTTTTACATTTGATTGGAGCGTGGATTCCCTCGATGGCATTGAAGATCCGATTGGGCTTGCCCCTGGCAATTATATTTTAAATGTGGTAGATGCGAATAATTGCATTGTAACTGAAAATATTGAGATCGCTTCACTTTCGCCTTTGCCAACGGCAACGCTTTCGCCAGGGGGAGCGGTTTGTGAAGACGATTGTTTTACCTTGAATGCCAATTTTACTGGAACACCCACATTTACGCTTAATTACGAATTTGATTTTGGAAATGGATCGCAAACGCAGACCATATCTACCAATAATCTCAGTGATTCTATTCAAATTTGTCCTTCCCTTCTGGGATTGACCGATGGCACTGTTAGCATTCAATTGATTTCCATAGCAGATGCCAATTGTCAGGCAACGCTTTCGCAAACAGAAGCTTTGACCATTAATTCTATTAGCCGCGACACCATTGCCATGACGCTTTGCGAAAATGACACAATTGAAGTGAATGGAGTCAATTATCATCGCTTGAAACCAAGTGGTACCGAGACCATTATTGGCGGTAGCGCCAATGGTTGCGATAGCATTATCGTGGTTAGGTTAGATTTTTATCCTCCGGCGGTATTTGATCTGGAACAAACGCTTTGCGAAGGCGATAGCATTGTAGTTAACGGAGTTATATATAATCAAAATAATCCAAGTGGTTCGGAGGTGTTGGCAGGAGCAGCAGCGAATGGTTGTGACTCAACAGTCAATATTAATTTGAGTTTTTTCCCGCCGGTTGTGTTGGATTTGACGCAAACGCTTTGTGACCGCGAAAGCCTTACCGTGAATGGAGTTGTTTATGACCAAAGCAATCCGAGCGGCACAGAAATCCTGAGCGGCGCTGCGGCCAACGGCTGCGACTCTACGATCAATGTGAATTTAAGTTTCTTTCCTCTGGCGGTATTTGATCTGGACCAAACGCTTTGTGAAGGTGATAGTATTGTAATTAATGGAGTCACATATAATCAAAATAATTCAAGTGGAACGGAAACTTTGCCCGGAGCAAGTACAACAGGTTGTGATTCAATTGTCAATATCAATTTGACTTTTTTGACGACACCGACCTTTGATTTAACACAAACTTTGTGCGATGGAGAGAGCATTACGGTGAATGGAATTGTATATGATCAGAGCAATCCAAGTGGCACGGAAATTCTGAGTGGCGTTGCGGCCAATGGTTGCGACTCGATTGTGAATGTGAATTTGAGTTTCTTTCCGCTGGCTATTTTTGATTTGAATGAAACGCTTTGCGAAGGCGATAGTGTTGTCATTAATGGCATTACGTATAATCAAAATAATTCAAGTGGAACGGAGATTCTAACAGGCGCAAGTGCAACAGGCTGTGATTCAACGATTAATATTAATTTGGCCTATATTTTTCCATCGCGTACTGTTATTAATGATACCCTTTGTCCTGGCGAATCCTTGATGGTGAATGGTGTCGCTTATGATGCTACAAATCCGAGTGGGATTGAGACAATTATGGGTGGCAGCGCCAATGGCTGCGATAGTTTGATCGAAGTCAATTTGCAATTTTTTGAACCTGCGATATTTGATTTTACTGATATTTTATGCGAAGATGAAAGCGTCACCATCAATGGAACGGTTTACGATCAAAGCAACCCCAGCGGCACAGAGATTTTAGTCGGCGCGAGTGTAAATGGTTGTGATTCGATTGTAAATATTACACTAAATTTTTATTTTCCGGCAGAATCGACGCTGACTCAGACGCTTTGCGATGGAGAAAGCATTATTGTGAATGGCGGCGTTTATGATCAAAGTAATCCCACTGGTACAGAGATTTTGGCAAACGCCAGTTCAAATGGTTGTGATTCGATCGTAAATATCAATCTTAGCTTTTTCCCACCATCCATTTTTGATTTGGAACAAACGCTTTGCGAAGGCGATAGCATTGTCATTAATGGAGTTACATATAATCAAAATAATCCAAGTGGCACAGAAGTGCTGATGAATGCTAGTTCTAATGGCTGCGATTCTACGGTGAATATTAATCTGATTTATATTTTCCCTTCCACTCGCACGATCGACACAAGCCTTTGTTTTGGTGAGTCTTTGATCGTGAACGGAAATATTTACAATAATGCGAATCCTGCTGGCATGGAAATCATAACTGGCGGAGCATCAAATGGTTGTGATAGCATTGTGCAAATTAATCTTCGTTTTGCGGATGAAATTACTGCAGCGGTCGAAGGCGATGCTACGATTTGTGCAGGCGATTCGACAACGCTGACCTTCCAATTTATGGGCGCTCAAAGTTTTGATATTCGTTATACAGATGGTACCAATTCTGCAACTGAGTTAAGAGGCATTATCGATGGGCATACGGTGCAAGTATCGCCGACGGCTACTTCCACTTATTCTATCGAATTAATTGCGGTGAATGGCGCGACCTGTCCAGCAAGTATTATTGGCGGTGCGACCGTTCAAGTAAGTAATCTAGCTGCTAATGCGACGACTGTTTCTAATTTTGGCGGCTTCGGCGTGAGTTGTGCTGGGGCAAGCGACGGCGCGGTGATCGCTAACGCGGCGAATGGAATTGCGCCTTTCCAATATACCTGGAATACAGGCGTCACTACGCAGCAGCTAACTGGCATTGGGGCAGGCACTTATATGGTCACGATCACGGATATAGCAGGTTGTACCGCAGAAGGCTCGATTACATTGACCGAGCCGCAACTAATAGCCGTGACAAATAGCACCCGGGATTTGCTTTGTGCGAATGACCGTTCCGGCGCGATTATCATTGACAACATCACTGGTGGCGCAGGGCCTTACGAGGTATCATTGAATGGCACGTCGTTCCGAGCGATTAACGATTTTCCTTATGAATTGGGCAATCTGGCGGCAGGTAATTATTCTTTTATCATTCGGGATGCCAATGATTGTGAAGTAGAGTTGAGTTCAAATATTACGTCTATTTCTAATCCGACAATAGATTTGGGCGATAACATTACTGTTTCTTTGGGCGATAGTGTTGAAATTGAGGGTATTAGCAATTTTACACCAAATAAAGTCGAATGGACACCAACTATCTATCTGTCTTCACCTGATATGCTGCGCACTTTTGTAAAGCCGATTGAAACGACGATTTATGAAGTCACGGCTTCTGATACTTCGGGCTGCCTGGCGACTGATCGTATTACGATTTTTGTTAATAAAGAGCGCGGCGTCTTTGTTCCTACTGCTTTCAGCCCTGATGGCGATGGGAATAATGATTTATTCTACATTTATGGAGGCAATGATGTGGTGCGGATTAAAAAATTCATCGTGTTTGATCGCTGGGGCAATCTGCTATACGAGCGCGGCGAATTCTTGCCCAATGACCCGCAGTACGGCTGGAATGGCAAATTCAATGGACGAGATGTAGCGCTTGGTGTATATGTGTATTATGCTGAAATTGAGTTCATTGATGGCTTTACTGAAGTTTTTAAAGGCGATATTGCAGTTATTCGATAAAAATTATGGATGTGGCCCATTTCCAAAAATGCGCCACATCTATGCTTTCGCATCAAACCTTTCAAAAATTTTTTGCATCTTACCAAGATAAAACTTGTTTTGTAATCGCTACAAAACGGCTTATAAGTACGTTTTAATTTTAACTTCAAACCACCAAACGTCAAATTTTCAAAAGAAAAAGCTACAAATGCTCCGTTTTCTACGTCCAAAATCAAATCCACCGCAAAGCGACGAAGCGCTACTCTCAGCGTACCAGTCTGGTGGTGACGTGGAGTTATTGGGGCAATTGTATGAACCTTATGTGGAACTTATATATGGTGTTTGTTTGAAATATTTAAAAAAAGAAGCCGACGCCGAAGACGCGGTGATGGCTATCTTTGAGCAGTTGATAGAAAAAGCGCGGACGCACGAGGTGCAAAACTTTCGCTCCTGGTTATATGTGTTAGCAAAGAATTATTGTCTGATGCAATTGCGCAAGCCTCAACGAGAATTTTCTCAACCCGATTTTATGCATTTGAATGGGATTTCGCATCTTGAAGAAGAACGACCGGAAGAGCAAGAGGCGCAACTCCGGGATTGCGTGGAACAATTGGTGGCTGAACAACGCAGTAGTATTGAATTGTTTTATTTTAATGAAAAATCATACCAGGAAATTGCGGAAGAAAAAAATGAGGATTTAGGCAAAATTCGATCGTATATTCAAAACGGAAGACGGAATTTGAAGATTTGTATGGAGAAAAAAATGGTGACGAAGGGGCTGCGTGATTGAGTGATTTTGAGAAACAGTGAAACAATGAAAACATCGATCAATAAAGGCGATATTTTACTCCAAAAGTGGCTGGACGGTAGCATCACTTGGCAGGAAGAACGTGAGCTAGAACAACTAGCGAAGGATGATCCTATGCTTGCGGATGCGCTGGAAGGGCTGCAAATAAAGCCCGAAACTGATCATGTAAAGAATATTACTAATGTAAAATCTCGTTTACGAGGAAGGAGGGAGAGGAAGCGTCGAGGGATGATTTTTTATTTACCCCGGATGGCGGCGGCAGCGGCGGTTATTCTTGGATTAGCCTTTGGAATTCAATATTTTTTAAATGATGAAATTATTTCATCTGAAAAAACAACCCAGGATCAAGAGCAAGGAGCAAGTAACAAGCTGCAAGAAAAAGAAGCGCCCATTGCGTCTTTGGAAGAACAAAAAATAGAGGAAAAGCAAGAGATAGAAGAGCAAGAAGCCTCAAGCGACAAGCAACAAGCAGTAAATAACGAGTCAGATGCTTTGATGGAAGAGGAACAAGCGACCGGTAACCAGCAACCAGTAACCAGCAACAAGCCACCGGAAAGTTTCGAGAAAATCACCTCGCCGACTGTGGCACCTAAGCCTGATAATCCAAAGAAAATAGCGCAAGCTGATATTCCTGCTATTGACACGGAAGGCGTCTTGGCAGATGGTCGTGTGATGACGATCGATACAGCGTATCCTGGCGCATTGGCAACGGAAAGGCGCTCGGAGATTGCCCCACCTTCTGTGCCGGATGCTTTAAAATTTAATAAAGCGACACCTCCTCAGCGAATTTTGCGTGGCAAGATCACCGATAGCATGGGTGAGGCTTTGATTGGCGCATCCGTTATCGTGAAAGGAACGACCACTGGTACGGTGTCGGATGTGGATGGTAATTTCAGCATCAAAATGCCGGAAGGCGCGGAAAAATTGATTGTGAACTATACTGGTTTTCAATCGGAGGAAGTATCTGTCAATCAAGCCGATACGATTGCGGTACAGTTAGATGCGAGTCAAATGGCATTGGATGAAGTGGTGGTGACAGGACATGGAACAAAGAAAAAACGGGATCAGGCTTCGTCAAGGATTTCAAGGGCTTTGCCAGAGCCAAGAGATGGCTTTAGTCGCCTGGAACGATACATTCGCAAAAATCTCAATTATCCGATAGCTGCTAAAGACAATCAAATAGAAGGGAATGTCATGTTGACTTTTCAAATTCAACCAAATGGCACGCCAAGTGACTTTAAAGTCTTGCAATCCTTGGGTTATGGCTGCGACGAAGAAGCAATTCGCCTTTTGCGTGAAGGTCCAAAATGGGCATTGCGAAACAGACAATTATTCTCTGATACAGCACATTACACCATTGAATTCAAATTAAAAAAATAAAAAGAATTTTTCTAAAACAAAGAAATAACCCATTCGTGGAGATTGTACATTTTAATGACCGAAAGTACCACTGCCAAGATTAAGATGCGATGCGCCCAGCGAGCCGCATTCGCGTTTTTGGAAGCATAAACGGCGGTTAGATAACCTCCAATCGTTTGCCCGATGGCAATCAAAGCGCCTATCTTCCAGTCAATCAGTCCTTTATATTGAAAAATTAAAATTACTATGATTGTGTAAATTCCGACAATCGTCACTTTGATAGCGTTACTGTCCACCAGGCTATATCGCGCCGTAAGCACCATCACCGCTACAAAGAAAATGCCCATGCCCATTTGGATGAAGCCACCGTAAAAGCCAAGCGCCAGGAACATAGGAATGACAAGCCCCAGGCTCAGATTCAAATTCGGATCGGTTTGACGTAGCCAGCGTTCGGGTTTAAATAATATAACAAACAACATAAACACCATCAAAAAGCGAAAAACGCTGAGAAACTGTTCGTTGCTGACTTTTACCGCCACCAACGCACCGATAATGGCGCCAATCGAAGTAAAAACAAGGAAAGCCCAACTGCGCCGAAAGTCGAGCCGGCCATTTTGCCAAAAACCGAATGCGCCAGCCGCACTTTGCGTGAACAGACCAATGCGATTGGTGCCATTGGCCACATTGCCCGGCAGACCGATCATTTCGGTCATCAAAGAAAGTGTAATCACAGAGCCATTGCCCGCCAATGTATTGATTGCGCCTGCAAGAAAGCTACCGACAATCGCGATAACGTATTGGTAAAATTCCATTCTAGTGCGTGTTAAAATTTTGCAGCGGTCTTTATCTGGCAAGGCACGCCAAATATACATTTCGTTGCCTATTCTCGTTCATATTCCACTGGCAACAGATTTTCATTGTTTTCCAATTTGAAAAACAATAAATATTTAAAAGTACAGAAATAAATAATTGATAACCAGCATTATAAGCCTAATGCCTGACGCCTAAAATCTAATATCTAAACGAATTAAATTAGATCAAACATTTTTATAATCGAAAGAATCACCACTGCCACGAGCACCCGATGCGCCCAAACGTTTGCTTTTGGCGAATGCGCTGCATACAAAGCGGTGAGGTAGCCACCGATCGTTTGCCCAATTGCCATGAGAAGCCCAATTTCCCAATCAATCAAGCCCTGCCATTCAAAGATTAAAATCGCCAGAAAAGTATAAATTCCCACCATCGCTGCTTTTACTGCGTTGCTTTCGGTAAGGCTATATCGCGCAGCCAAGACCATCGCCGCCAGAAAAAAAATACCCATCCCCATTTGAATAAAACCACCATAAAAGCCAAGCGCCAGGCACAAGGGAATGATGGCCCATAACCCCAGCGGATGCTCGGTATCGGTAGAACGAAGCCAACGCTCTGGCTTAAATAATAATACAAATAACATGAATATCATAAGGTAGCGAAAAATGGATTCAAATTGATCGCTGCTGATCCACACCGCCACCAAAGCCCCTGCAATCGCCCCGATGCTGCTGAACAGAATAAAGGCCCAACTTTGTTTCCAATTTAATTTGCCGCCGCGCCAGAAAACCCAAGTACTTGCTGCACTTTGCGTGAAAATGCCGACCCTGTTGGTACCATTGGCAAGATTACCCGGCAGTCCCAATACTTCAGTAAGTATAGTAAGTGTAATCGTGGAACCGTTGCCCGCTAAAGTATTGATCGAGCCTGCCAGAAAGCTGCCGACGATGACGATAATATAATCCCAAATGCTCATGTAAATAGTGTTAGGGTGCCTAATGTTATAGTTCTTCGATTAGGCTGGCAAGTTACAATAACATGGTAACTCCATCACACCCAAACGCTAAACAATCGTTTGACACAATTCTACCAAAACCCCATTTGCACTTTTTGGATGGAAAAAACAAACCAGCTTGTTATCCGCGCCGCGCTTGGGTTCTGGTGTGAGGAGTTGAAAGCCTTCGCTTACGAGACGTTGCATTTCGGCTTGAATATCGTCCACTTCAAAAGCGATGTGATGAATCCCTTCGCCGCGTTTTTCGATGTATTTGGCGATCGCGCTATCGGGTGAGGTCGCTTCGAGTAGCTCTATTTTAGCTTCTCCGTTTTGGAAAAAAGCAGTTTTTACATGCTCGGAAGCGACTTCTTCCACTTTATAATAATCTTTGCCTAAAAGCTTGAAAAACAGCTCATTACTGGCTTCTAAATCTTTTACTGCGATGCCGATATGTTCGAGTCTTAGTACCATATTTTGATTTTTTTGCTACAAGCTATGAGCCGCAAGCAATAAGATTAATTTGTTTTTGTTTGTCTTGAGACTTGTTGCTTATAGCTTGCCGCTTTTTTAATCAAATCTAATATTACGCCCTCCCTGTCCATGCTTCTGACTATCAGTATAATAAGAATTGGAATTACTGCCATATTAAATTGCTGTGGAAACCAGCCCCAAGTCAATAATAATAACCATAAAATAGTGGCATATATAGCAAAACTAATACGCAGCCATTTTTTATTACTTTTTCGTATAATAGCAACAACTGAAATAATGTATAAAGGATTCAACCACAATACATTCCAGTTGTTTTTAGTAGCAATATGATCTGTACCAAACCACATAAATAAAAAGAACAAACCTGCCAGACCGCAAGCCGAGAATAAAAAAATATCAAAAATATCCTTTATCTTTTGATTCTTACTCAAAGTTATGATAATCGCCATCAAAGCGACAATGACAAAAACCAGCATCGGGGTGAATTTTATCAACCCATTATTTGATGCGAGTTCGGTTCGAGATTGCAGTACCTGTGCGGGTTGCAGGAGTGGTTTGCCATCAAGCATCGCTTGCGCCAGATTGCTGGAAAGATAATCGGGCAAAAACATTTGATTTCGGAAATCCGCTTTTTTATCTGCCGGCAAGCCGAGTATTAAATCAATTCCAAAATCCGACCAGGGTGATTTGTAAAGATATTCATCCAATAATTCCCGAAATGTTACATTTTGATTTTCTTTTATATTATATTCAACTCCATATCGATTTTCAAAAATATCACGAATAACCGTAGCGCAGTTATTGTAGAAAAAATCATATTTATATCCTCGATTTTCAGGCAAATAATTCCAAATAAGAAAATTAATCAGGCGCATTTCCTGCTCATTATTCAGATTAAAAACCTGCTCTGTAATCGAGCGATTCTCACGCTGATAATAACGAGCCAGGTCGACCGTGCGATCAATACTAAGCATATATAATAACTTCGCACGTATAAATTTTATATAAAAATTAGGTGTATCAAAATCAAATGTGCCATAATTATATAAAATATCTTCCCCTGTCATTACATTTTGAACCCGAATAGCGCTATGCCCGAAAGTAGAGTAGAGTTCATTGCCAGGCGAACCGGTGATCAGACTGATGGTGATGCCATTGTCCACTGAATCTTGCTGCCCAAATGCGCGCGAACAAGTAAAAATTAGCCAAAGGATTAATATTATATTTCTATTTACCATTTATCATTAAGTATTTACAGGGATGTAAATTCTAAAATCAGCGATTGAATATGCTTCTTCAAAGATGTAAATTTAGTGGCAAATGCCCATCTATTTTGGTATGATTTTGTATCAATTGCGACTTTCTGCACTCAGTTTGGACAAGATTTGACGCACTTCGCGGTCATTTTTAATATAGATGATTTTTTGAGGATCGAGCTTAATATCCTGGAATATCTTTAAAATTCTTGGCTTATATTTCTGATTGTAAATCAATATAAAATGAAAAAATTCCCAATCAAAACGCTCCGGACAACCTTCGGTCATATCCGGGCGTTTGGCGAGGCCTAATTTATTACTCAGAATGCGCTTGATAGCTCGCAACAAGCAAAGCCAGGTGGGGAAATCAAAAAAATAAATAATATCTGCACGAGGCGCGCGTAGATGTATGGTGCCCGTATAGCCACCGTCCATGATCCAATTTTCACGCGTAATTAGCTCTTTTACAAGGACTTCCCATTCTTCTTTGGGCGGCTCAACCCAGCCCGGACGCCAATAATAACGATCTAAATAAATCAATTTCAACTGCGGAAAAATTTGATGCAATCGCCGAGCGAAAGTGGATTTGCCCGCGCCGCTACAGCCGATAATGAGGATGCGTTGATAAGGATATGGCACTATTCAGATTTTATAAATAATTCAATGGCATCTGCCAAAGTTATTATATCTATTTGCTCAATCGGATGCTTAAAATTTGAAAATAATAATAATTTTCCGTGCGGCAAAATGGCTGCAACTGCTTGCGATTCCGCCAATGTGACCATATTATCTTCCGAACCGATGCCAATTATTATATGGTGTTTAATATTTTTAAAATCTTCTTCTTTGAGTACCCCGCCATTACCTAATGCAAGCATCATAATTGCGGTTTTATGCAATAATTCTTCCCAGTCATTGGGTTCATGGCGTTCTTTTAATATTTTGGCGAAAGCAGGAATCTTTTCCTTGATTTTCAAGGGCTTCAGCATTTTTACTTCCCGCTCGGCCGTTTCAGGATTCCAATCAAATTTTGTACCTAATGTAAAGATTTTATCAATTTTATCAGGATATAATTTTGCTAAATGCAATGCGACGTAGCCGCCCATACTATAACCAAAAATATGCGTTTTTTCTATAATATTTACATCTAAAAAAGTCAAAACCTCATCTGCGAATGCTGCGATTGAAAAATCGGATTTGAAAGGTTCGCCACCATGTCCACTAAAATCAAGCGTGTACACCGTAAAATGCTTTGATAGCAATGCTTTCAGCAATTGTAATTGCGCAGCACTCCCCAATGCGCCGTGTAATAACAGCAACGATTCGCGCATCATGTTTGTAATTAAACGTTTTTAGCTTTCTTCGCTGGGCCGCGTTTTTTCTTCGCTTCGCCTTGTTTTTCTAAAACGATGATACTCAATGCCGGAAGATGAATCGTTACAAAATGCTCGCGGCCGTGCCAGGCTTCATCCGTGGCAGTTAATTCTGCATTTATATGAAAGCCCGATCCGCCAAATTCTTTATGATCACTATTTAATGTTTCTTTCCAATTGCCGCCACTTGGCAAGCCAACTTTATAATTTTCACGAACGATGGGTGTAAAATTACATACCACAACGACCGGATTATCCGTTTCATCGCCTTTGCGAAGGAATATTAAAACGCTGTTTTGATAATCGTGCAAGTCAATCCATTCAAAGCCTTCGGGCGCAAATTGCTTTCGATATAATGCCGGCGTTGTTGTATAATATTCATTTAATTTTTTAATCCAGGATTGCATTCCTTTATGATACTCAAATTTTGTGAGCCACCATTCCAAGCCTTTTTCGATATTCCATTCACTGGTTTGAGCGAATTCGCCACCCATAAATAATAATTTTGTGCCGGGGTGCATAAACATATAACCAAATAATAAGCGCAGATTAGCAAAGCGCTGCCATTCGTCGCCAGGCATCCGCTGAATAAGCGAGCCTTTTCCATGCACGACTTCATCATGTGAAAGCGGCAACATAAAATTTTCACTAAATGCGTAAATAATACTAAATGTAATTTGATTATGATGATAACGGCGATACACCGGGTCGTTTTTGAAATAATTTAAAGTATCGTGCATCCAACCCATAATCCATTTTTGCCCAAAGCCCAAACCACCTGTAAATACTGGGCGCGAGACCCCCGACCACGCCGTGGATTCCTCGGCAATCGTCATCGCATCAGGATATTCTTTATAAACAGCTTCATTAAATTCTTTTAAAAACGAAATAGCTTCCAGATTTTCATTACCGCCATAAATATTGGGAATCCATTCGCCCGATTTACGAGAATAATCAAGATACAACATCGAAGCCACCGCGTCCACGCGCAAGCCATCGGCATGATAAATACCCATCCAGAATAAAGCGTTGGAAATCAGGAAACTGCGTACTTCGTGGCGATCATAATTAAAAATATAACTTTTCCAGTCAGGATGAAAGCCTTTGCGCGGATCGGCGTGTTCGTACAAATGCGTACCATCAAAATCCGCCAAGCCATGCGCATCGGAAGGAAAATGCGAAGGGACCCAATCCAGGATAACGCCAATGCCTGCTTGATGCAGCTTGTCCATGAGGTACATAAAATCCTGCGGTGTACCGAAGCGACTAGTCGGCGCAAAATAACCTGTAATTTGATAACCCCAGGATGGAAAATAAGGATGCTCCATCACCGGCATAAATTCTACATGGGTAAAGCCCATTTCTTTTACATAAGCGACAAATTCTTCTGCTAACTCTCTGTAATTCAACGACTCCGCGCCACCAGCCTTTTTCTTCCAGGTGCCCAGATGCACTTCATATACAGAATAAGGTTTATCTAAACCCGCATGTTCGCGGCGCTGCTGCATCCAATCTGCGTCTTGCCATTCATAATCCAAATCCCAAACGATAGAAGCCGTATTGGGCGGGATTTCCCAGAATAAAGCGAAGGGGTCGCCTTTTACCAAATGGCGTCCATCTTGGGCTACGACATTATATTTATATAATTCACCTTTTCCAATGCCAGGAATAAAGCCTTCCCAAATGCCGGAGCTATCCCAGCGAGATGACAAAGGATGCGAATTTTTATTCCAATTATTAAAATTGCCAGTGACCGAAACGGCTTTAGCGCTGGGCGCCCAAACGGCGAAATACGTTCCTTTTTGACCATCTACTTCGGTGAGATGGCTGCCGAGTTTTTCATAGATACGGTGATGCTTGCCTTGACGGAAAAGATGAACATCAAAATCAGTTAATAGGCTGTGATTGATTACGTTGGACATTTTCGGATTGTGTTTTGGTGCTATTGTTTTTCAGTGTTATGGTGCTATGGCGAGCAGAAACAGAAAACATAAAGGCATTCATAGCTATAACACCAAAACACGATCACACTATAAAACTATTGTTAAAAGTACAAAAAAACTTAAATCGTAAAAGTACCCGCCGAAATTTTAGCCATATTCGACGATAAAATCTGCGGAAAAGCACTAAAATTCAAGTATATTTGGGTATTATCATCAAACACGAAAATCAACGTTTATGTCTTATTTTCTAATTCTTATCGTTGTCGTTGCACTATTGGCGCTTTGGCTCATTGGAATGTACAATGGTTTTATCAAATTGCGCAACAAACTGGACGAAGCCTGGGGTGGCATTCAAATTCAACTCAAGCGGCGTTATGACTTGATTCCCAATCTTGTAGAAACCGTAAAAGGCTACGCTACGCACGAGAAAGAGACTTTTGAACGACTCGTACAGGCCCGAAATGCCGCGCTGCAAGTACCACAAAATGATATACAGGGACAAGCTCAAGCACAAGGCGCGATTGCCAATGCCTTGAAATCGGTTTTTGCGATTGCCGAAAGCTACCCGGAATTGCGCGCCAGCGAGAATTTTCAGCAATTGCAAAATGCCTTGATGGAAGTAGAAGATAATTTACAAATGGCGCGTCGTTATTACCAGGCGACGGTGCGCGACTTCAACAATAAAGTGGAAACTTTCCCCTCGATGATTATTGCCAGCATTTTTAATTTCCAGAAACGTCCATTTTTCGAATTGGACAGCCCGGAAGAAGCTAGAAATGTGCAAGTGAAATTTTAAGTAGCGCTGAATATCATTCGGTTTATTAAAAGAAAATAGTGCCCATGAAGCATCTAGGTCTAATCATATTCTTATTTATTGATATATTATATCTGTCTGCGCAAGAAGCATTTGTTATTAATCATTATGATGTCAAAATGCATATCAATCGCGACGCGGTAATCGAAGTAACCGAAACGATTGACCTCACATTCAGCGAAAAGCGGCACGGCATCATCCGCTCCATGCCTTTCAAATACTATGCCAGCACTGATGTAAAACTTGCAGAAGCCTCTGTCAATGCGCTCAATCGCTCCAATGGCGAATTTCAGATTTATTATACCAATATTGAAGTCGAGGGACAGGAATACCTCATCAGTACGGAAGGGGATTACAAAAACATCCGTATTGGTTCAGAGGATAAATATGTAGAAGGCAAGCAACGCTATGTGATTCGTTACAAGGTGTATAATGTCATCAATTTTTTTGAAGACCGCAGCGAATTATATTGGAATGTAGTTGGTACAGAGTGGAATACGCAGATTGAAAATGCTTCATTTGATTTATCTTGGGATGGCGATTTTCCTCAGGATTATACTCCTGATGTTTTTGTGGCCACGGGTAGCTATGGTTCAAGGTCGCAAAATGCGGAAGGAAGATTTAAGCCTGGGCGTCGTGCTTATTCTTGGGCAATCAGTAGTCCTTTGCAAGCTAAAGAGGGCATGACCATTGGTTTTTCTTTTCCGAAAGACTTTTTTCAAATGAAGCCCGTGCCGCCGGAAGTAGAAGCGGAGAAATTTTATTTCAAAAGCCAGGAAGTCAAGATTAAAGTACTGGAAAATGGCGTCGCGGAAGTCACAGAGCGCTACACCATTGTGCCGGTGCGCCACATGAATAGCATTACCCGATATTTATATCCTTATTTGAAATGGCAGCAGTCGAGCTTTAGAGATTTGTTAGGCGGTTCGTCTCGTTACATTATTACAAATTTGAAAGTTGAAAATGGCAAAAAACGACGAAACAAAGTGGTTTTCGATATTTCAGATGTGCCGATTGGGCAGGAACGAACTTTGGAATTTTCTTACCAGACTTATGGGGCTTTTGCAAGCCAGGAGCATCCAACCTTGCTTTTTTTCGATTTTATCCCTTTGAATGAAGGTATTAACGAGCCGGTACTGCAAAATCGAATTCAAGTGGAAGTGCCGAACCAGTTTGCTCAAGAAACAGATTTTCAAGCAGAAATCAGGCGCGATGGACTGTTCAAACAAGTTGCCAATACGCGTGACCTTGGCAACGGCATTTTTGTTGCCGACCTTAGTAAAGTGCAATCTTATCTTCCGCCAAATGAGCAACTGATTTTTAATCTTGGCATTCCAAAAAAATATTTAAGTGCAGGAAAAGCAAGCTACGACTGGCAACTCTTTTGGCTCAATAATCGCTACTTGTTTCTTCCGGTGCTCGTATTTTTTGGTTTGTATTATGCCTGGAATCGCTGGGGCCGCGAGGAGGAATTTTCGGTGATGGTACATTACTACCCGCCAGAAGAAATACCGCCCTCGGAGGCTGGCATTTTGATTGACGACAGGCTCCACGACCGCGACTTGTTGGCGCTCCTTCCTTATTGGGGAGCAAATGGAATCCTTGAAATCAAGGAGGTAGGCACGGATTCTATCTGGAAAAAGGACGATTATATTTTTATTCTAAAAAAATCGTTGCCTTCCAAGGTGCCTGCCTACGAAAGAGAAATGTTTGAAGGTATTTTTGGAAAAAATGCTTCCCTTGACGAAGAAGTGAAATTGAGTAGCCTGAAAAATGAATTTTATACTACGATGGACAGTGCCCGAAAGTTGCTGGGAAAAGAAATCAAACAAAAAGCATTTTATATGCCCTACACGCGTGGGGCCGCGGTTTTGCTCACGGTTTTAGGTATTATTTTGGCAATTCTTGGCGGAATTAACTTCGCTTTAGCAAAATTGGGAGCAGAAGATGTTTTTTCTATAGAGTTGGGGGTCGGGCTATTTGGAGCAGGGATTTTATCTCTTGTTTTTGGTCGGATTATGCCCAAAAAAGCACCTATTGGCTTAGAAGCTTATAAGAAACTGGCTGGTTTTGAGTTATTTGTAAAAGATGCAGAGTTACCACGCCTGGAAACTTTTCTGAAAGAAGACCCGCATTATTTTGATAAAACACTGCCTTACGCTATCGTATTCGACCATGTAGAAAAATGGGCTAAAAAATTTGAAGCGCTGGCAGCGCCTCCTCCGAGTTGGTATCACAGTACTCAAAGCACTTATAATACTTGGGCTTTTACAAATAGCTTGAGCAATGCCATGCGTTCGGCAGGAAATACTTTTGCGAGTCGCCCATCCTCTTCGAGCAGCGGCAGTAGCTTTGGCGGCGGCGGTGGATTTTCGGGCGGCGGCTTCGGCGGCGGCGGCGGCAGTAGTTGGTAGTTATTTTATATGTTGCACTTGATCCTCTTGCAAAAGGGGCATTCGCCGATAGCGCAAAAATAATTGAACGGTGGCCAATACATCCTTTTCGCAATAATGCGCGATGCGCTCCAAGTCTTTTTCTTCCCAAAATACGGAGCCTACCTGGCTGCCATCCATATCGTCTTTTGGAGAAGGAAACCCCAGCAGCGCTGCCAACAGGCGCAAAGAAGTAAAGTTTTTATTATCGCCAAATTTCCATAATTCCAGTGTATCCAAGAGGTGTTTTGTTTCCCAAGGCTTTTTCCCAGCAATATTTAAAGGATCAGGAAAATCTAATTGATTGACAATCATACGCCGACATATATACGGAATATCAAATTCTTTGATATTATGACCGCAAAGGTAATTTTTGTTTGTATCGTAATAATACTGATTGATAAGCTTGGTAAACTCCTGCAAAACCTCCGTTTCATCCTCACCAGCGAAGGATTTCAGGCGCAAGCGTAAGCGATTGTCCTCGCGGCTTCGATGCACAATGCCGACAGAAATGCAGATGATTTTGCCAAATTCTGCAAAAATGCCTGCTCGCTCAAAATAAAGCGCAGCAGCTTCTTCTTCGGCCAGTTCATCCTCCGATTTGCGAGTAATGGAGCGGCTTTTAGTGTACCAAAGCTCGCGCATTTCGTCGTCCAATTCTTCATAATCGGGTTGCCCGGGTACGGTTTCAATGTCCAAAAAAAGAACATTAGCAATATCAATTTGGTCAAGCATATTCTGAGGGTAAAATTTGAAATAAGCGATGTGAAAATAACACAAAATGAAGAATTTGCGAAGCTTTCCTTTTAGAAACTGCATAAGTGTCCTACGACTCTGAATTCGTAGGACACATTTCTAAAGAAGTGTCTATTTTTTCAAGGGCAATTCATTCACTCGTTTGCCAATGGCATAACCGTGACGTACACCTTCATCGGCATCCATTTTGAAATGCACACCCAATGGGATGCGCGAATAAGCATTCTCTTCAGCCATTTCGCGGAAGGATTTGAAAGAACGTGGAATGCCCAGAAATTCTATTCGACCTTCGTGCGAACGATCTACCATTGCATAATTTTCGCCAAAAATATCGCATAGCACTTCGGAGGCTGCTGCGCCAAAAGTGGCGTGGCCAGAGGGATATGCCGGAAAACTTGGTGAAAACCACAAATGAGGCTCCCAGCCGAGATCCATTACGCGCCGGATATAACTCACCGGGCGTTCAATATTGTAATAATATTTTGAATACCAGCAAGCTACGCCTGCATCGTTGAGTGCCAAGCCGACTTTTAAAACGGTATAAAGGGCCAAATCAAGACTTGCATCTTTTGCTTCTAAAACCTGGCTGGCAATCGCCATAAAACGAGTCGGCGGCGCAAACGTAAGCCCTACGGCATCGTCACTCCAGAACTCAGCGATCCATTGATCTTCATAAGTCAAGCCCGGCGTATTTTTCTCATACACTTCCATCGCTTGCTGATACAACGGAGACCCTACCTGTTCACTGAATTCTAAAGGAGGCAATGCCAATTTTTCGTTTTCAATAATCGCAAAGGTACGCGCCTCACCCCATCTGGGAAATAGCGCTGCACTCTTGTCGGGATAAGTTGGTTGCCATTTGCCTGGGCCGGTAGGAGGTAAATAGTTGGAGGGGCGGGCATTACGGAATGCCTCGTGGCCAATGGGATCGGTAGCCGACCAATTATACACTGCTTCTGCGACCAATTGCCCATAGCGTTTTGAGCGTTCAAATAATTCTCTCGGAACTTCTTCCAAGGCTTTGAGGTCAATTTGTGTCTCGGTTGATTGGATTCTGAAACGCAATTCCGACGAAACGTGTGGAAAGAAACGCTTCATCAGGTAACCATAACTGGCATTTACCACAGTTGGCCAATGATAGTTCACATTCTGTTCCGTATTGGGCACATCCAAACCTTGCGATTTGTAAATATTTTCAATGGAATTGTATTTGGGCATCGCCGAAACGGTAGATTCATAAGCAGCAAGACCCAAATATGCCAAAGCACGAGGCGCAGGCCCCGGGCGATACCCTTCGGCGTAACGCTCTACGTCAAAAAAGACCTGATTCCAGGTCAGTACGACTTCTGCGCTATAATCCTCAGCAGTAGCCGTTTCAAAAGAAAAACCTTCGTCTTCGTTCTGGCAACTGGTGAACACCAATAGCCCAAACATAACGAGTAGCAGCCAAGATTTAAATAAATGTTTTCTCATGTCCAAATAGGGATTTATGTTATCTAATGATTGATTCAGGAAATTATAAAACCTACCTTATGCAAATGGATGCATTCGTTTTTCAAGAGGAAAATTGGACATAGATAGCAATGCTAATCACTCTAAAATGAGGTCAGTCTCAGAAGCTCAATAGACGAATGGATAATACTTTGGTATTGATTGTCAGCCTTTTATGCAAATTTGCGTCAAGAAGACGACTTTTATTTGTACCCCAAAAGTACAATAAGAAACGATTTATGCGCAATTTTTTTGAAAATAATTTTTGCTTCTTTCCAATTGAATTTCAAGCAAATTCAACGCAATTGATAAAAATCACCAAGCATCAATGACATTTGTCATCCGGCTTGGGTATGGCGATTGGCTAATTTTATGTCATTGTAAAAATAAAAACAATTGACCATGAAAGTTTTTAATTTAAGTATAGGGACAGTTATTGTCCGTTTTTATTTGATGATGCTTGTCGTCATTATTGCTGGCTTTATTGGACAATGGTGGCTTGCTTCGTTAGCACTTCCAATTTTCCTTAGTGTTATGTTTGGGCTTACTTTTCAAATGAATAGAAAAGAGGCTCAAATTAAAAAATTGAATACTCAAGTAAAAGAAACCAAAAAAGTGGGTTAAGCATATTTTACTTGCCCTTCCCTTGCAGCAGCACCAGAATCGTGTAAAACATGATTTTGAAATCGAGCGCGAGCGACATATTCTCGATGTAAAGGATGTCAAATTTGAGGCGTTGGAGCATTTGCTCTACATCCGAAGCATAGCCGTATTTCACCTGTCCCCAGGAAGTGATACCTGGACGTACTTTTAGTAAATGTTTGTAATGTGGGTCTTGTTTTGATATCAAATCGATATAATATTGTCGCTCTGGCCGGGGTCCTACGATGCTCATATCACCTTTGAGTACGTTCCAAAATTGCGGTAGCTCATCCAAACGCCATTTGCGCATGGTTGCCCCCCAAGGCGTGCAGCGATTGTCGCCATCGTAGGAAAGCTGTGGGCCATTCTTCTCGGCATCGGTGTACATGGAGCGAAATTTGTAAATTTTAAATGGCTGACCATTTAGGCCAATTCGCTCTTGTTTAAAAAAGATGGGGCCGACAGAAGACAGCTTCACCCGCAGTGCTACATACAGATACAGCGGTGAAAGCAACAATAGAAAAAACATGGAAGCGCCAATGTCTATAAGCCTTTTGATGAGGCGCTGCCATTTGGGCATGAGTTCCCGCCTGATTTCGAGCAAAATCGCGCCGTACACGTGGTTCATCTTTACCGTGCCGAGCAGGATGTCATACATATCGGGTATAATTTTTACCAGTACTTGCTTATCAAAATCAAATAATGTATTTAAAATATCCCTAAGTCTATTATGTTCGGAAGTTTCAATTGCAATAATGGCTTCTTCTATATATTCCTGGTGAATAACTGATTCCAGATCATTAATTTTACCTAAATTAGGTAAATAAGTTTTTAATTCATTTTTGCTATCGCCATTCGTATCAATAAATCCAAGAAACTTGTGTCCCAGTCCTTTTTTCCGACTGGACAGATCTTTGTATAGTTCTACCGCGTTGTGATTGCCACCAATAATAAGCGTATTGTAGCTAATTTCTCCAGCTTTGAGCCTGCGGCTGGCACGAGTAAGAATAACCATCCGAACCGTAGCTGTGAGTGTAAAATGAATTAAAAAAAGTATAAAGAAAGAACGATAATAAGTAGTGTAATTGGTAACGAAATCATCCAAAATAAGCGAGAAAAATAAAAACATTACACCGAAGAAACTCAATAATAGCGTGCGTGCTAAGGTCGCAAACCGTGAAAGCCTGTAAATATCATTATAATAATCAAAAATAGAGTAAAATAAAACCCAGCCGGTTGGGATCAGCACAATGCCGTACCAGAAATTGAGGTCACTCAAAATGCCCCATTCCCAGGCAGCGCCTTCCAAGTATTTTCGGTACAAAAAGAAACCCGCCCAAGCCAGCATAGCGGTAATAAAATCAGCCAGTTTGTACAAAAATGTATGCCAACGCCTCAGGCGCATCATACTTTGCTTGTCGTATTCACTTGTCGATACAGGCTTTATTTTGTTCAAAAGTGTACCAGTTTGACGTTGTCCAACCATACGTTGGCGTTGTTTTGCGTGAAAACTCCATTTTTATTCGGTAGAATAGTTTGGAGTAAGATTTTGTATTGGTCGTAATTACTATTAGCCACTAAACCGCTTAGATTAAAATAAATTTTATTCCAATTAGCGGATGGCAAAAATCCTGGATCGAAAACAGGATCGCCGGCCACGCCATTTTTATAACCTTGCACCCCAAAAATGACCGTCGCTTCTGACCTGTAATTCACTTCAAGATATACCAGAATTCCTTTTTCCTTCAGATTGCTGTAATCACTTACAGTTGCTAATTCTGCTACCGGATTATCTTTGTCCAACTGAATAAGTCCCGATTTTCCTTCAAAAGCACCTTCGCTTGTAATTTGAATCCTATTAAAATCGGTTCCACTTCGTAAGTCTCTGAAAATATGTCCATTATCCTCGAATCGCTCAATAAAAGCAAACTTCGTTTCACTGCGATAGCTGGTAATAGGGCGTATCGTATCGACTTCGTTTGGCTGCAGGTCCACTTTTATTTTGTAAGGTTGATAAAAAGGATAAATCTCTGGCGTTGCCCCGATACCATTGTCTTTGATGCCTGCCTCCAATGTAATGTCTTGTTCGCCATTTTCAAGAATTGGAATTAAGGTCGGAAGGGTATAAGCACCTAAAAAGTTACCATTAACAGTAAGCCACGCCTCCGTTATTTTATTGGAATTACTGCCCTGATTAGGAGATGTATTCAACTGAAAAGTTGTCACATAGATATACGCGGGAATTTCTTCGCTCGGATTGATTAAATCACAGGCGCCTAAGAATAATAGCGGGAGCAAGTATATTTTGTAGATAGTTTTCATTTTTGCGGTTATTTGTTATCAGTTATTTGTTATCAGGATGTTTTATTAAAAAGTAAGGGCTTAGTATGGACCCAACGACAGATAACCGATAACCGTTCAATTTAGAACCGAAGCTCTTTTTTCGATTTCCCAAAGAATATCATGCGCGACCTTGAGCGCTTTGTAACCATCTTCGATTGGCACTTTAGGCGTTTTATTTTGTAAAATGCTTTGCCCAAATGTCTCTAACTCCATTTTAATGGCGTTAACTTGCTCAATTTGAGGCATATATACTTGAATAAATTTTTTGCCGCTATTGGTTTGCAATTCCATCAAATTATCTTCAATCGGCAGATTAGGTGTATGTTCATCAAAAAGACGAACGATTTGTGCTTCTTTTTCCAAAAAATCCAAGCTGATATAAGCATCTCGTTGGAAGAGTCGAACCTTTCGCATCTGCTTCATTGAAATGCGGCTGGCGGTGAGATTGGCTACGCAACCATTGGTAAATTCGATGCGAGCATTCGCAATATCAGGCGTTTCACTTACCACAGACACGCCGCTTGCGCTGATAAATTTTACGTCGGCTTTCACCATGCTGAGAATAATGTCCAAATCGTGGATCATCAAATCAAGAATAACCGATACATCCGTGCCACGAGGATTGAAAACCGCCAAACGATGCGCCTCAATAAACATAGGGTCGAGCGCCATATCTTCTAATGCTAACAACGCAGGATTGAAGCGTTCGACGTGACCAACTTGCACCTTTACATTATACTCCTTACTAATGCGCACTAATTCTTCTGCTTCGTTGAGGGTTCTGGTCAGTGGTTTTTCAATAAAAATGTGCTTTCCGGCGCGCATAGCAAGAGAGGCAACAGCAAAATGCGTGGTGGTAGGCGTCACAATATCCACCACATCTACTGCCGCAAATAAGTCTTCCATCGTATCAAAACGCTTGATTTTGTAGGTCTCAATCGCTTGTTGCGCAGTTCGGTCATCTGGGTCGTAGAAACCGACCAATTTGTAAGTATCGCTGGCGAGTTGAATACACTTCAGGTGAATTTTACCTAAGTGCCCGGCTCCCAAAACCCCAATTTTCAGCATTTTATAAAATTTTAAACCTCACAAAATCAATGAGATAGATTAGAAATGTCTATTTATGGCAAAAATACGAGAAAAAGTTGAGAAAAACCTTGCGAAAGGAAATTTTGGTTGGAAAGATGACAAATTGAGGTAATGAGTTGAAAGGTTGATGAATTGAATATGTTCAAAAAACAACTTTTCAACCCATCAACTTTTCAACTACTTTTAAATATCTACCTTTGCGTATTTGGCGTTAGCTTCAATAAAGGCGCGGCGCGGCGGTACATCATCACCCATGAGCATTGCGAAGATGCGGTCCGCTTCGATCGCATCGTCAATCGTAACTCTACGCAAAATACGCGTATCAGGATTCATGGTGGTCTCCCAAAGTTGCTCGGCGTTCATTTCACCAAGACCCTTATAACGCTGCACTTTCACAGAAGATTCATTACCACCTTTAGCATAAGTCGCAATAGCTTCTTTACGTTCCTCTTCGTTCCAACAGTAGCGGAACTCTTTGCCTTTTTGTACTCGATACAACGGCGGTGTCGCAATATAAATATAGCCCTGCTCGATGAGCGGCTTCATATAGCGGAAGAAAAAAGTCATAATCAAAGTCGTAATGTGACTACCATCCACGTCGGCATCGCACATGATAACGACTTTGTAATAACGCAACTTGTTGATATTCAAGATACGTTCGCCGTCTTCGTCTTCCTGAATATTGACGCCCAAAGCGGTAAACATATTCTTGATTTCTTCATTTTCATAAATCTTGTGCTCCAACGCTTTTTCTACATTGAGAATCTTACCACGAAGCGGCAGAATTGCTTGGAAATTGCGGTCACGCCCTTGTTTGGCGGTGCCACCTGCCGAGTCTCCTTCTACGAGGAATATTTCGGCGCTTTCAGGATCGCGGGTCGCGCAGTCAGCTAATTTCCCTGGCAAACCACTTCCAGTGAGCACATTTTTGCGCTGCACCATTTCGCGGGCCTTACGGGCAGCTTCACGGGCAGTTGCTGCCAATATCACTTTTTCAAGGATACGCTTAGCCTCTTTCGGATTTTCTTCTAAAAAAGTAGCCAAAGCATCACCCAAGGTACGCGATACAATGCCCGTCACTTCAGAGTTACCGAGCTCGCCTTTGGTTTGACCTTTGAATTGGGGCTCAGGTACTTTTACAGATACGACAGCCGTCAAGCCTTCCCGAAAATCTTCACCGGCCGGTGTAAATTTCAGCTTCTTGAAAAAGCCATTATCCGTGCCGTATTGTTTGAATACTCGATTCACTGCCATTCGGAAACCACTGACGTGCGTACCGCCCTCGCGGGTGTTGATATTGTTTACGAACGAGTAAATATTTTCGGTATAGGAAGTATTGTATTGCATCGCAACTTCTATTTCTACACCATCCTGACTCCCAGTGACGTGAATCGGCTCAGAAGTAAGCTTCGCCTTCGCTTCGTCCAAATATTCCACAAATTCTTTCAAACCGCCTTCAGAATGGAAAGACTCGGACTTAAATTTGTCTTTCTCATCGGTTTCGCGTTCGTCGGTGAGCGTGAGAGTAAGCCCACTGTTCAAGTACGCCAATTCGCGCAAGCGATGCGCCAACACATCGAACTTGTATTCCAGCGTTTCAAATATTTTGCTGTCGGGTCTGAAAGTAACGATTGTACCAGTATCATTGGCCTCGCCAATCGTTTCCACCTCGGTTTGCGGCTTGCCTTCGGCGTATTCTTGTGCAAAAACCTTGCCCTCGCGGTGTACCTCTGCGCGCAAGTAGGAGGAAAGCGCATTCACACAGGAAACACCCACACCGTGCAAGCCACCAGAGACTTTGTATGTATTTTTATCAAATTTACCGCCCGCGTGTAAGACTGTCATCACCACTTCAAGTGCCGATTTTTGTAGCTTTTCGTGCATACCCGTTGGGATACCGCGGCCATTATCCTTGACGGTGACCGAATTGTCGGAATGAATAAACACATCTATCGTCGTGCAATAACCGGCAAGGTATTCGTCCACCGAGTTATCCACCACTTCCCAAACGAGATGATGCAAACCTTTTGCATCCGTGCTTCCAATGTACATACCGGGGCGCTTTCGCACCGCCTCCAATCCTTCCAGCGCCTGAATATTACTGGCATCGTAGTTGCCATTCTGCACCGGAACTTCTTGTAGTTCTTTTACCATATCCATTCTGCAAAAATACGAAAAATTGTCGGGTATAGGTAGGAAAGTTTATCTTTAAAAGAACAGTTTTACAAAGGAAAAGTTGAGAGACTTTTACTCGTCTGTAATCTTTCAAATTCTATGTTTCAAATCTTATTTTGATTAATCTGATGACTATAAAGTCACCAGATTAATATAGCGCTAAAAAATATTATTTTTTCTCAAAATACTCCACTTTCAGTTGGTAATACGTTTTCCAGAGTTCATGGATGTCTTCGGTATAATCGTGCAGATTGGTTTTTCCTGCAAAAGCTTCTTGCGCTTTTACACTCAAGATTTCAATGCCTTGTACCCAGTTATTCCAGGAAGGTAAGTCTTGTAATTTTTCATTATATAAATTATTAAAACCGTCCACTGCATAATGTTTGCTACGATTTTCTGTGAAATTTCCTTTGTCATCATATGCAAAAACGGCAAAAGGCGCAACCATGTCCTTTGAAATAGGATTTAACGTAAAGCGATCGCCGAAGCCATAACGCGCCGCCAGCCATTGCTCATTGCCCACCGCACCCATTGACGGGTCGGCAGGAAACCATTCATTTGTTTTAGGATCAAAAACTTCGATCCACACGTGGTCATTGTGTCGCCAACCAAAAACCGACATCCGATTGCCCGATTCTAGTACTTTTTTAGCCGCATCTTCCTGGCGGCGAGGTGTTTCTACGTGGAGATTGATCTCGCGTACCCGCCGATACTGGATGCCCAATGCCTTCATACATTCAATGGATACCAGCGCCAGTTCATTGCAGTTCCCACCTCGTCGCTCAATAATTTCCTGAGGCGTTCTTTTTTTATAATCGGTTGATTTCCAGTCAAAATGTTCAGCAAACCAAGTGACAATATTTTTAGTACGGGTAAAATCACTTTTGCTGTTACCTGCAATTTCTTCTGCAAATTTTTTAAAATCGGTTTCTGCCAATTCATACAATTTTTGCACTTTGGCATCTACAATTTTTTGTGCAAACGCATTCGCCGAAAGGCAGAGCAAGGCAAGGCATAATAAACGGTTTTTCATAGCTTTTCTCTTTTGATTGGTGAAAGATTTTTACGAAAAGACAGGTGAAGATAAAAAAAGTGGCATGACGCAAAATTGGAAATTGGAAGCGGGAAATTGGAAGTATGATGATTCTTTTGAAAAAATTCTGTAATTAGCTTTCAATTTTTACAAAAACCACTATCTTTGCACTCCGAAAATCAAGGAAAGAAAAATCGTAAATCGTAATTCTGAAATTCTAAGTCAAAATGGCACACCATAAATCATCGTTAAAAAGGATTCGCCAGGACGAGCGCAAGCGCTTACGCAACCGCTATTATGGCAAATCAACCCGCACATCCATCAAGAAATTGCGCGAGTTGTCCGACAAGTCGGAAGCAGAAAAATTCTTGCCAAAAGTAATCAGTATGATTGATAAACTGGCCAAGCGCGGCACCTGGCACAAGAACAAAGCGGCGCACCTGAAGCGCAGCTTGATGAAACATATCAACACGATCTAAGAAATATAGGCACGATAAGGCTTCGCCTGAAAAAGTGTATCCTGAGGTTTCGGGGTACACTTTTTTGTTGTACAAAATTGGGTTTTTAAAAAATTTGGAAGGAAAAGGCAACCTTTTGGAGATAATTTTCGATATTTAGAGGAAAAATCGAGAATATTGATGATCGCCCATTGATTATTTATAGAGGGAGTGGCTGAATATTTTATATTTATAAATAATCAATTATCAACAGATTATAAATAATTTATTTATGCTATGGAAACTTGAACATATTAAAGCAGCCCTTTCTACGGCGCCTACCCAAGTCGCTTTGGATGCGCTTTCCAGAGTGATTGGTGCATATCCTCCATTTGTCAAAGATGAATTTTATTTTTTAGCTGCTCGCTGGAATGGTATTAAAAGCCGATTTCAAAATAAGGAATGGGCGGAACATCAAGAAGGGTGGGAAGTAAATGAAATAAATGAAAGCATTCAGACATTAATAGCCTTGATGGAAAAAGAATCAAAACTACCGGTGAGTATTCACCCGAAAGTAATGATTCCAGAAGAAAATGAAGAAAGAGCGACTATTCTATTAATTTTTGTTTCTGAAAAGAGGCGGATTCGCCAGGTTTGTAAAATCTCACCTTATCAGAGTGTCGGTTATTTAAAAAAGACTTTAATCAAACAATTTGGCATAGACACCAGTACCCCTTTGGATTCTGATAATCCGGAAACTTATTTAGTTGTTAATCGTACGCCCTTAATGAATGAGCGACTCACACTTTTGGAAGCGGGTTTGAAAAATAAAGATATTATACAAGTAAATGTTCAGTTTCATAAGAAAATGATTTGGAGTCAGGCTGTTCCTACTCGCATCAATATTACATTTGTTGGACTTACATTTACTAAACCCAGCATTATTATTAATAATACGCAAAAAGCGAAATTAATAAGTCTGACCGAAGATATAGTAGAAGTTGAATTTTACACCTATAGCCTGACGACTACGGTCAAAAAAATGTTCATTGATTTTCGCTTTTTGGATGGCGATACGCGCTTAGAATTTCAGGAAGTGGTAAGCCCTAATGGGAAAGTGATTGATTTACAAAGAGTAAGCAAAAAGTCAAATTTCCTTCCGATCAGCCGGAAATACAGCTTCTAAAATGTTTTTATTTTACTCATTTTCAGACAGATAAATTAATCTAAACTTAACGCTGCTTTCGCAGAAGCCTGCGATTTTTTTAGGAATTTGGCTGCGCTTTCAGCTTGAAATTTTACAAACAAATATTTTATAACTAACTAAAAAACATGAATCTATGGATGCTACTACCAATGCATTAAACTGGTTTGAAATTCCTGCGAGTGACATTAATCGCGCGAAAAGCTTTTATGAAAACATTTTCGGTATCGAAATGCAACAAATGGAAATGATGGGTATGCACATGGCGATGTTTCCTTGGGCGCCCATGAATGGCAAGGCTTCCGGCGGTTTGGTGCAAAGCGATATGCACACACCAAGCACCGACGGTGCACTCATTTACTTGAATGCGAATCCTGATTTGGCGGATGCGCTTAGCAAAGTAGAAAGTGCTGGTGGACAGGTGGTTATGCCAAAAACTCAAATCGACGAAGAGACTGGTTATATGGCATTTTTTATTGATACAGAAGGCAACAAAGTAGGTTTGCATTCCAATAACTAAATTTTGCTTTCTAACATGTCCTGTTGCAGGACATCTTTACATAAAAAAGATCAGACGATTGGAAAAGCGTCTGGTCTTTTTTAATTTGCGACACTTGCAAAAACGGAATATTCAATATTTATAATAACAAACACTGCATAATGCCTACAATCAACGTCGAACATAATAAGAATGAAGATAATATGAAGTTGATGCTCTCTCGAATGAATCACCGCCTGGAGCGCATTTATCTCGGTGGGGGGCAAAAAAAAATCGAGAAGGAACACGCTCAAGGCAAAATGACGGCGCGAGAGCGCGTGGCTTATTTAATTGATGAAGATTCAGAATTGCTGGAAATTGGCGCTTTTGCTGGCTTTGAAATGTATGAGGAGCAAGGCGGTTGCCCGGCGGCGGGCGTGGTTGTTGGAATTGGCTATGTGCGCGGCCGGCAATGCGTGGTTGTAGCGAATGATGCGACCGTAAAAGCGGGCGCCTGGTTTCCGATAACGGGTAAGAAAAATCTACGTGCACAAGAAATCGCTATGGAAAATCGAATTCCGATTATTTATTTAGTGGATAGCGCTGGTGTTTTCTTGCCGATGCAAGATGAGATTTTTCCTGATAAAGAGCATTTTGGACGTATTTTTAGAAATAACGCCAGGATGTCGAGTATGGGTATCCCGCAGATCGCAGCAATCATGGGCAGTTGTGTGGCGGGCGGGGCCTATTTGCCAATTATGAGCGACGAAGCCTTGATCGTGGAAGGCACTGGTTCGATTTTTTTGGCGGGGCCATATTTGGTGAAAGCCGCTATTGGCGAGGAGGTGGACAAAGAAACTCTTGGCGGCGCGACCACCCAATCCGAGATTTCCGGGGTGACCGATTATAAAATGCCCGACGATAAAACTTGCCTCGATACCATCAAGGATTTGGTAGATAAAATCGGGCATTTTGACAAAGCAGGTTTTGATCGAATTCTACCCCAATTACCTAAAGAAAATGCGGAAGATATACTCCGTTTTATTCCTGAAAGTTCCGCGCAACAATACAATACAGTCGAAGTGCTCAAGCGCATCGTGGATGAATCCAAACTTACTTTTTACAAAAAAGACTACGGCAAAACCATTATCTGCGCTTATGCCCGCATCGACGGCTGGTCGGTGGGCATCGTTGCCAATAACCGCGAAGTAGTAAAAAACGCCAAAGGCGAAATGCAATTTGGTGGCGTAATCTATTCTGATTCAGCAGATAAAGCAACGCGTTTTATTTTAAATTGTAACCAAAAGAAAATTCCGCTCGTGTTTATGCACGATGTCACAGGCTTTATGGTCGGTTCTCGTTCAGAGCACGGTGGTATCATCAAAGATGGTGCGAAAATGGTGAATGCCGTTGCCAATTCTACTGTACCAAAATTCAGTATTGTGATGGGCAATTCTTATGGCGCAGGCAACTACGCGATGTGTGGCAAAGCTTATGATCCGCGCTTAATCGTGGCCTGGCCCACTGCCAAAATCGCGGTGATGGGGGGTGCTCAAGCCGCTAAAACTTTATTGCAAATCCAGGTTTCCACATTAAAAGCGAAAGGACAAACCATTGATCCAGAGGAAGAACAGCGCCTGCTGAATGAAATCACCGACCGCTACGACCTACAAACCACACCCTACTACGCCGCCGCCCGCCTTTGGGTGGACGCCATCATCGATCCCCGCGACACGCGCAAGTGGATTTCTCAAGGAATTGAAATGGCGAATAATGCGCCAGTGGAACGGTTCAATGTGGGGGTAATTCAGACCTGAAATAATCCCATGAAGCCACATTTCTCTATACACCTGCTGCCTTTTTGCAAAAATTTAGGTAAGCTACTCAAAAATTTAGGTATACTATCTAAACCTTTAGGTGTTTATGTCAAAATTTTAGCCCCAGAGGGTAAACCTTTAGGTCTCGAACCTAAAATTTTAGGTAGTTGGGTTAAAATTTTAAGGAAGAAGGCTAAAATTTTAGGTTACAAAGCTAAAACTTTAGGTAGTCAACCTAAAACTTTGGGCGGCGGGATTAAAATTTTGCATAAGCAACCTAAAAGTTTAAGCTGCAAGGCTAAAAAATTAGCCATACGGTATTCGCTGAATGAAAGCTATTCCAAGCTGTTCACTCGCCGCAACATCTCTTTCAAATCCTTCTCAAGTACCAAAAAAGTATCTGATTTTTTTCTACATTCGCAAAAGGATAAAATTGCTGTCTTACTTCCCTTTCTATCCAAAGAGGCGGAATGCAATGTTGGTATCGGCATCATCAATTTGTCCATACTACAAACACTTCAACTTATGAAAAAAATGCTATTCTTGTTTTTGGCGATATTGGCTTGCATGATGGATGCGCAAGCACAGTGTGTACGCGATTCCAATCTTTTGATAACGGGAGACTTGTTTTCACCAGCGCCTTACACGCCTGATTCGGCTTTTTACAACCTGCGAGAAGCTTGCATCGGTACACTCTACAATCAATCCGTTACCATCAATGTACCTAGTAATATTACCGTTAGCGGTATTACCGTACCGGTCAGTAATGTGAGCATTGCAACCAGTGGTGCTATAAATAACCTTCCTGTCGGCACCACCTATACTTGCGATCCGCCGAATTGTGTATTTAATGCCAATACAATCGGGTGTATCCTGTTGCGAGGTACGCCTACCGCTGCCAATACTGCACCCGATACGCTTGATCTGCGGATTAACGCCACTGTATCTACCCCATTTGGCCCTTTACCAATTGAATTTCCAGGGAATCAAGCAGCTCCCAACGATCATTACTATCTCATTCTGAAACCAATGGGTACTTGCAATGTTTCTTCTACCGCAGAAGCCAACAGTCTATTTAGTCAGGTGCAAATGATGCCCAACCCATTTACCGCACAAACCACCCTGGAAGTGGAGGCGCTTGAGGCAGGTAATTATCGATTCGAAGTATTTGATTTGCTTGGCAAACGAATGCATAGCCAGAACGTGCAATTGCAAGAAGGCATAAACCAATTCAATTACGATGGCAGCGTACTGCCGAAGGGCATATATCTGTATGCAATCGGCACGGGGCATCGCCAATCGATGTACCGCTTTCTGAAGATGTAGGGAGCAATAATGAATAACAGTGATTTTTTGTTGTTAAGCATTTGTTCTGAATAAAATATAGGTTTTCATTTGGGTAAACTATTAATTTTCAACCAAATGCGACTCTCGAATATTGACTATTAAACTTATACCATTTTAAATTTAGAATGACATATTCGTTGCGTATAAAATCCTTATTTATAATCAAGAAAATCACGTTTGATCATTTTCATCATGGATTCCTTAAGGAATTGAAATGGCAAATAACGCGCCTGTGGAACGGTTTAATGTAGGCGTGATGCAAACTTAGTAAATATAACTGATCTTGAAAACTTATTACTCCCCTGTATTTAAGGATTCATTTTTGCAAAAATAACGCCGGCAATAGCCGCTTGAATCAGACCATACAACCACCACGTCAGTATCATTGTCAATGAAATGTCAATTGCGCTAAAGGTTATCCACATGGCAGGCAGCAAAGCTACAATGGCATATACAAAGCCCAATTCAAGCCCTCTAAGCAAGAAATTGCCGGAAAACTGTCCTTTGAAACGCTCCCAAAACCAAGCTAATGCAAAGCCTAACACAAAAGGATGGATATAAAACAGCATATTCCTACCGCCGTCTGACCGGAAAATAGGGTTGTAATATTCCTCCGCTATTTGAGGGAATATCATAATAGTGAGATACAGCATTCCAAAACTCACTGCCAATAATGTAAGACCAGCGATGATGCCCGAAGAAAGTATCTTTTTCATACGTGAAGGGTTTAAGGTGAATAAAAAGTATGATCCGCTTCTATAGCTTGACGGACAAATGATTGTGGCCAAAGTAAGGCTAACCTATTGAAACCCTTCTGTTTAAAATCATTCATTCGCGTGATTAATATCATAGTGAATCTTCTGAAAATAGATCATATTATGCTTGCTCGAAACCCTATTGTCAAGTCTTCAAAAAAAAGAGTTATGACACGCTATATCCTTCCTTTTTCGGCAATTGGCATGGATGCTGTGGGCAAAGTGGGCGGTAAGAATGCTTCGCTGGGCGAAATGTTCCAAAATTTAAAGAATAAAGGTATTCATGTGCCGGATGGCTTTGCGGTGACAGCAGATGCATATTGGGAACTATTGGATCAAAATGAACTTCGAGAGCCTTTGAAAAAAATCCTGGATCAATTAGATACCATCCATTTTGATAATTTGCAAGACGTTGGTAGTCAGGCGCGTGCCTTGCTTCTGCAAGCTCAAATTCCGGAACAAATAGCCTCTGAAATTTTATATGCTTTCCGCAAACTGGGGGCAAGTTGTGGCCGAATCATCCAGGTTGCCGTGCGGAGTAGCGCTACCGCCGAGGATTTACCGAGCGCGAGTTTTGCCGGGCAGCAGGAAAGTTTCCTGAATATCAGCACAGAAGTGGAATTATTAGAGGCTTGTCGCCAATGTTATATTTCTTTATTCACCGATCGGGCGATCAAATACCGCGAGGATCGTGGCTTTGAGCATATGAAAGTAGCGCTCTCCATTGGCGTGCAAGTGATGGTGCGTTCGGATATGGCCTCATCTGGCGTCATTTTTACACTCGAACCAGAGACAGGATTTAAAGATGTGATCCTCATTACCGGAAGTTGGGGCTTAGGTGAAAATGTGGTGAAAGGCAATGTCAACCCTGATGAATTCTATGTTTTTAAACCTTCTTTACAAAAAGGACTCCGTTCGATCATCACTAAAAAAGTAGGCGAAAAAGCCAAAACGATGGTCTATGCTAAAGAACACGAAGCTTTAATTGGCACAACCGTCAATTTGGATACACCGATGGAGAAACAAGAAATCTTAGTACTGAACGATGCTGAAATCGAAACCCTAGCGCGTTGGTCTTTTCTAATTGAAGATCATTACAAATTGCCCATGGATATCGAATGGGCAAAGGATGGTATCTCCGGCGAATTGTTTATTGTACAAGCCCGCCCGGAAACGGTACATGCTCGTGCGGTCGAACCCTACAAATTGCATTTGTATGAATTGAAGGAAAAAGGAAAAGTATTGGCTAAAGGCATTGGTTTGGGCAATCGCATCACGGCCGGAAAGGCCCGGAAACTCTCATCTCCACTAGAATCAGATAAATTGCAAGCAGGTGAAGTGCTCATCACCGATATTACGAACCCAGACTGGGATCCTTTAATGAAAAAAGCGGCGGCGATCATCACCAATAAAGGCGGCCGTACTAGCCATGCGGCAATTGTGGCGCGCGAATTGGGCGCGGTAGCGGTGGTCGGTACGGGCAATGCCACAGAGACCATCGAGGATGGGCAAGAAGTGACGGTCGTCTGTACCGAAGGCAATAACGGCTTGATTTATGCTGGCAAGCTCCAATGGTCGGAACAGGAGATTGATCTGCGCAATATTCAAATGCCGGAAACAGAAGTTATGCTCATTGCGGGTGACCCCGACAAAGCTTTTCGGCTTTCGTTTTTGCCAAATAATGGCATTGGGTTAATGCGAATCGAATTTATCATCAATAATGTGATCGGCATCCACCCAATGGCATTGCGACGATTCGACGAATTGAAAGACCCCGAAGCCAAAGAAAAAATCCAACACCTCACTAGAGGCTACGCCAATAAATCGGACTTTTTTGTAGAGCGCCTCGCGCAAGGCGTGGCAACTTTAGCTGCTGCATTCTACCCAAAAGACGTCATCGTGCGGATGAGCGATTTTAAAACCAACGAATACGCCAACCTCCTTGGTGGCAAGGAATTCGAGCCAACCGAAGAAAATCCCATGCTAGGTTTTCGAGGCGCGTCGCGCTATTACCACGAGTTGTACCGCGATGGTTTTGAATTGGAATGCCGAGCGATGAAAATGGTGCGCGATGAAATGGGCTTGGACAATGCGAAGTTGATGATTCCGTTCTGTCGCACGGTGGAGGAAGGCGAAAAAGTAGTCGAAATCATGGAGCGCTTTGGCTTGAAGCGTGGTGAAAATGGACTTGAAATCTATGTCATGGTAGAAATTCCAAGCAATGTCATATTAGCGGAAGCATTCGCGGAAGTTTTCGACGGATTTTCCATTGGCTCGAATGATTTGACACAACTGACGCTGGGTTTGGATCGAGATTCGGTGATCGTCAGCAATTTATTTGATGAACGCAACCTGGCGGTGAAAACCCTTATTGCGCAGGCAATCCGTGCCGCCCGAAAGGCTGGCATCAAAATTGGCTTGTGCGGACAAGCGCCAAGCGACCTGCCGGAATTTGCGCAATTCTTGGTGGAACAAGGTATCAGCAACATTTCATTTAATCCTGATGCGCTGTTGAAAGGGATTGAAAATATCAACTTGGCAGAAAAGAAGACCCTGGAAAAGGTATAAAGCGTACCAAATATTTATTGCAACACGCAGTCATTCTAGTAGCGCCTCCGAATGGTGAACATGAGGAGGCGTTATATTTCCTTCATAAATAGCGCTATTGAGTCGTTGCTAAATAAATCATGCTTTTTATTTGAATAAATATCTCCCCAGTAATAAAAATGCTTGTTTTGTTAATTTCAAATGTAATATTGGTAAATAAAATGCTGTTGCTGTCAATAATATATCATGTGTCATCAATAACTTATGATATGCTGTCAATGACATATCATGTGTCGTTTATTTTTTCTCCTGTATCGCCTATTGAATTGGCTTTGTCAACATTCTAATGGCACTTGTCATCAATGAAATATGATATGCATTTACCGACACTTGATCTGTGTTTGCCAACAAATGATATTTTTTTGTTGACATATTATATGTCATTGCCAGCAAATGATAAAACTTTGCCGACATATCATTTGTTTTTGACGCCATCAAGGATTCAGTCACCAATAAGCCTGTTTTGTTTAATAACAAAGGCAAGTTTATGATGAACATCGCGTTTGTTGAAGCAGCCTTATCATAAATTTGAGAAGTATCTTTTTACATTATTGGCATCATACGATTCACAATAAACGTTCGCTCAACACCTGAAATCCTATTTGCTCAGGCGTCAGAAACCTTCTCCATTACTCGGTTTCGGGGCTTGATTTCCTTGATTGAGGCGGTAGCTTAGCGTCAGGTTGATTTGTCTTCTACGCCATTGTCCGTTTGCGCGGGAGTAGAAATTCTCGCCCTCTGTAATCGTGCGCGTTTTGCGCGTGTTGAACAGGTCGGATACATTGAGTGTGAGCGTTCCGTTTTCTTTCAGAATGTCCTTTTTCAAAGCAATATCAATAAAATAAAGGGCTTTGCGTTCACCTTGCGGCATGAGTTGTGGCGCTTCGTAGTTGCCACGCAATTGAAAATCAAGGCTTTTGGCAATGGTGAAGCGCGAAGTCTGTCGAATGAACCAGCTATAAGCATCGCTTTCAAAAGAATCGTCCAGGTTTTTGCCGTCGGTGATGGCGCGGAAGAAATTGAAGTTCAAATCCAGTTTCCACCATTTGTACAAAGCGTAAGCGCCAGTAAATTCAGCGCCATAAGCATGCTCGGAAGCGAGGTTTTCCGGGCGGGAAGTGGAGAAACCTTCGTCGTTGACGGTGCGGATTTGCAGGATTTTTTCGTCGGTATGCCGATAGTAAATCGTAGAGGAAATCGAGCCTTTTTCAAAATATTTGATATGTCCTAATTCAAATACGTGACTAAATTCAGGATTGAGGTCAGGATTACCACTAAAAAAATTACGATTAT
>JANRME010000040.1:0-26842 GCA_033761835.1 Saprospiraceae bacterium | reverse complement strand
ACAGACAACTTCCTACTTCACACTAAAATTATAGTTACCTGAACCCAAAGAAATAATAATATATCCGTTTTCAGAGCCTGTCATCTTAATTTCCGAAACGCTTGACAAAGCTTTCCCGTTTTCTGAAATCGCATTTGTATTTGCTGCCGGAATATACACCGTTGCAGTCACATTAGCAGGAATTTCAATATTTAAATTCAATACCTCATCTTTCAAAGTCCAACTCGATGTAATATCACCATAATACGTTTGCAAGGTGGCGCTTGCATTTGTTAGTCCGCCTCCAAGGTGCGGTTTTATTATTATATTTTTATACCCCGGCGCAGCCTCCTGAATGCCTGCTACGGTGCGGTACATCCAATCGCCGATAGCGCCGTAGGCATAGTGATTAAAGGAATTCATAGAAGGTACTTGAAAAGTGCTATCCGGTTTAATACCATCCCAACGTTCCCAAATGGTGGTAGCGCCCATTTTCACCGGATACAGCCAGGAAGGATAGGTTTCTTGCATTAAAAGCGTATAAGCCAAATCGGTATAACCAAATCGAGTCAACACGTGACACAAATAAGGTGTACCGAGAAAACCGGTGGTTAAATGATTATTATAAGATTTAATATTTTCCGCCAACCGATCTGCCGCCTGCTGACGAAGGTTTTCTGGAAGCATATCAAAATTCAAAGCCAATACATACGCCGTCTGCGAACTGGAAACCAATCGCCCTGTAGAAGTCACATATTCTTTTAAAAAAGCATCTTTGATATTTTTTAAAAGCGCCGTATATTTAGATATATCATCTTGCTTATCAAGCACTTGCGCCGTATTTATCATCAATTGAGTAGAATGAGAAAAAAAGCATTGTGCAATTAAATACTTATCCGTAATCGCTGACCGACCATCATTATCATCAAATGGACGATAGAATAGCCAATCTCCAAAGTGAAAACCCTTATTCCACAAGTAATTGGTGCTGTTCGCTTCCATAAAACCGATCCAGGCTTTCATGCTCGAATATTGGTTTTCCAATATTTGTTTATCGCCGTACGCCATATACATATTCCAGGGAATAATCGTTGCCGCATCCGCCCAGCCGGTAGAACCCGCTGAATTCGAGCCTAATACATTTGGAATGACAAAAGGCACACTACCATTGGGAAGCTGATCTGCCGCTACATCTTTGAGCCATTTTGCAAAAAAATTATGCACCCCAAAATTAAAAGCAGCGGTACGCGAAAAAGCTTGTGCATCGCCCGTCCAACCGAGGCGTTCGTCGCGCTGCGGGCAGTCGGTAGGCACGTCGAGGAAATTACCGCGCTGACCCCACTGAATATTATCCTGCAATTGATTGACCAAAGGATTAGAACATTCAAATGAACCATTGAGCTTCATATCAGAATACAAGGCTACTGCCGTAAAATTTTCTGGCTTGATTTCACCTGGAAAGCCTTCCACTTTGATATATCGAAATCCCTGGAAGGTAAAATGGGGTTCAAAAAATTCTTCTCCTACACCTTTTAATATATATACATTTTGCTGTTTTGCGGGACGTAAGTTTTCGGTATAAAAATTGCCAAATTTATCCAGCACTTCGGCATGATAAAGCGTGATCTTGTCTCCTGCATTGCCGCGCACACGCACCTGCACCCAGCCTACCAGATTTTGACCAAAATCAATGACCTGCTCGCCTTTGGGCGTTTTTAAAATTTTGATCGGTTTAAATATTTCGTGCTTTTTGATCGGTTCATTATAAGTAGCAATTAATTTGGAATAATCCACGCCCATTATTTTTACACCCGACCAATCAGAATCCTTGTAATTTGTTGTATTCCAGCCACTTTTCTCTTTTCGAGCATCAATGGTTTCTCCATTATAAATTTCAGAATCTAAGATGCTTCCGGTTGAAGATCTCCAGCTTTCATCTGTTATGATGGTTTCTTTTGATCCATCGGTATAAGTAATTTCTAATTGTAATATTAAACCCAATTCTTTGCCATAATAATTCTTTTGCCCGCCAAAGCCAATAAATCCGCGATACCAGCCGCTACCAAGCACTACGCCAATCGCATTATTACCTTGTAATAATAAATTTGTTACATCATACGCCTGATATTGCAAGCGATTATTATAACTCGTCCAGCCGGGCGTGAGGTACGCGTCCCCTACCCTTTTGCCATTGATATGCGCTTCGTACAAGCCTTGTGCGGTGATATATGCCGTAGCCGATTGAATTTTTTTCTTGCTTGCAAATGTTTTACGAAACAAAGGACTTGCCCGCATCAGCGTATCTTCTTGATAACCAATGCCTATCCATTTTGCTTTCCAATCGGAAGGCTGCAATAATCCCATTTGCCAAAAGGCTGGCGCGCTCCAGGCGGAAGCATTCCCCTGATTGTCCCAAACCCGCACTTGCCAATAATATTTTTGATTAGGCTCCAAGGGCATTCTACTTTCGTAAGGCACTAAAACCGATTGATCGGAATTAACTTTGCCAGTCGTCCATATCACATTTTTTCCTTTTACTAAATTTAAAGCATCTTTACCAACGCGAATTTCATAAGCCGTTTGCATTACATTTCGACCAGCAGCTTGCAATTGCCAGGTAAAACGAGGCTGATTTACGTCCAAACCAATTGGATTTGAGCGATTTTCGCATAATAAATTTTGAACAGATATTTGCGCAGAAACGGCAGGAACGACCACCATTAATAGAATATAAAGGAAAAGCTGTTTCATTACATTACCATTTTAATGCTTAAATTTAATAAAAATACCGGGATTCATTTATGATGCTCTATTTTTGAAAAATGTCAGGATATTTCCGAATAAAATAAACCGGCGTGCAACTCCAGGCGTGGCAATAACTATTCACTGGATAAAATTCATAAGGTGAAAGTAACTCATTTTCAGGATCATATACTTCCCAAAAGGTATCCGCGCCTTTTTTCACCATGCCGCCCCAATAATCCACCAACGCTTTTTTTGCTTCCTGTTGCATACCGCAGTGTATCAAAGCTTCGATGTAATAATGAAAAAGGTAAGGCGCACCGGGGCGTACCGCGTCTTGCCTATTAGCCAATGTTTTCAAGGCTTTTTGCGCTTCTTCTTTCGTGGCTACACCGCTCAATACCATCCAAACCTGCGAGGCATAAGATCTTTGCTTATTCGGACCACTCAGGAAAAGTCCACTTTGCTTGTCTAATAAGTGTTTGCGTGCGCCATCCGTCATTTTTTTTATCAAATTGGGTATCTCAGCTACCTCTTTCTCTTTACCCAACATTTTTGCCAATTCGTAAGTCTGCTTCAAAGCGTAAATGATTATACCCTGAATCGCTACTTGTCGATCCAAATTTGGTTTCCAATCTACAAACAGCCACCAGCGTGCTTTTGCGGCTGCTTCATTATCAAAAATCCCATTTTCTAATAAATATTTAGTCGGATTATCCAATTGTTTTTTGGCAACTTTCCAAAGATCAAGCGCCGTTTCGCGGTCGCCGGTGGCAACTAAATATTCTTTCAGGGTAACATTATATAATAAGGAGTAATCGAATAAAAAAGGTGCACCTGCCTGCGGATGCGGTTCGGGCGTTTCAAACACATTGGAATGCAAATAGCCATCTTGTTGACTCAGAGCTGCTAATAAATACAAGCAACGTTTCGTAAGATTATGACTTTTAAAAGAATAGGTATTAGCTAAAGATTCCAGATATAAATCTCCAATCCAAAGGCGTTGATCTCGTTTGGGTCCATCCTCATACACGGTTTGCATACATTCTTTTAATGTAACCAATCCGATTCGATCAATATCGGCAACAACCGACTCTGTGCTGTTGGCAAGGGCAGGCGGCGTAGCGTTCACCGAAGTACTCGCCTTGCATTGCATATCCACAATACCAAAATCAGAATAAGGGGAGCTTCCCAGCAACTCAATCTTTACATATCGAAAAGCCAAACGTCTTGGAATAGTAATAATTCCTGGTACTTGCGTCACCGTAATAATTTCATCCTGCAACCAGGCACGACTGAGCGTACCGGGATAAGGATCAAATGGCGTAGCTAATTCGGCAGGTACTTCGCCAAAAGTAAATTTGAAACGCAAAGGTGCATCGGGGGTACCTCTTAATGTTTTTAATGTAAAACTATAATATCCGGTCAAATGCTCGCCAAAGTCAACAACTACGCCCGATTTGGTTTTAAAGGAAACTTGATAAAGTGAATCTAATGATTGAGCTTGGATCGCTTTCCAGCCTTGAAACGCAGCTTTATCTTGCACCAAATCAACTAAATATAATGGTTTCTTGATCGTTTCTATCAATTTTGGTTTAAGCGATTCTGCTTTTTGCAGCCAATTGGCACGCGTTGCCTGATAGAAATCTTGCGCGTGTATTTGAATGGAAATAAATAGCAGCGACAGGTAAAGTATTTTATGTAAGTGCATAAGTATAATTCTTTGTCAATTAGTACAAAGCGAAGTACTGTAAGTCTGCTGCCAAATATCCTCTTTTTATTTATAGAAATCAAGAAGTTTTATTCGGTTTTTTGAAAAAACTATTCTGTGCTATTCTGCTTTCTTAAAAAGAAAACCCCTCTTGTCCATGTAATATAGACAAGAGAGGTCAGAAAGTTAAAATGTATTTTGTAGAATTAAGACTGCGGATATCCCGGCGCTGTCTTCACTTCATTCAATTGCTGCGTATGCCGATTAGTATGTCCCGCAATAAACAGGATAAACTGATAAGCATCCATTTTACCGAAAGGTAAAGTGACAATACGATTGCGCATATCCACATCTGAATTTTTAACCAGATCAATCAGCATCGCTCGCTTGCTTTTAAAAGCGGCTGTAGCTTCTTCTAATGTTTTAAAACCAGTATTTTGTGGTTCAAAAGGCTCCATCGTCTTTACTTTAGTAGTGCGATCAGTAACCATATTCTTAATTTGCGCATCGGTCATTTTGAGTTCTGCTTTTGCAGCGGGGTCTGCAGGAGTCTGTAATGCTTGATCTAAAGCACCTCTCAACGCTCCTTCCGAAAAGGCAATGTGATAAAGGCACTCTTGTGGCGACCAACGGTCTGGTGCGGGTTTGTAGTTCAATTGTGCAGTAGAAAGTCCTTTCAGACTTTTTTTCAACTCCTTGTTTGTCCAGTTAATGTACTTAACAGCAGCTTTGCGTTCTTCTTTAGTTAAGGATTGAGCCATAGCGGTGCTTGCCAGAGAAACAGCAAGGCATACGAGGATTAGTGTTCTCATTATTTATTTTTTTGTTTCTCAAAGATACAAATTTGTTTTAAAAAATGTTTTTCTTTGGGGTTGAAATTTTTATAAAGTTTATTTTTTATAAATCCGCTGTAACTATTTAATAGACTGTAACAAAAGTTCTTTGCTATAAAAACCTATAAGATTTGGCATCGAGTGTATAATGAAATTTTTGTTACAACGCATTTAATAAATTATCTTTAAATTATCATCATATCAATAAATCAAGCTATAAAGAATTGCGCACAACTAAATAAAAAGGATTAGCGATATGTTCCCTCTTGTTATCCAGCGTCATACGAGCAGCCGTTTCCCCTAATTTTTCAAAATCGGTAGAAATTACCGTAATACCGTCGAGGAGAATTTCTTTCAGCGGCGTTTCATTATACGATATGATACCCACTTCCTGCCCAACTTTATACCCCAGGTTTTTAATGCGTTTTATCAAAACAACCAGATCGTCTTCCATCAAGTTAATATACGCTTCATTTGGCGCAATTGGTTCATGCCCAATATTATTTATAATCTTAAAATTAAAAGCGTATTCAGCGCAGAAGCGTTTGAATCCGGTCAAAATTTCGCGCGGATGATAGGTGTATTCAGGGAAAATAATTTTAATTGTATGATATTTTTGTAATAAATCGAGTGCCTGGGTTAAAGCATTGTAAATATCTTTCGCAAAATCTTGATATACTGCTGCATAATTGCCGGTTATACCTTCGATTTTTTTATCCAACAATATCAATTTTTCTTTGGGAATCTGATTAATAACTTCTTTTAAATCCGCGCCACCGTCCAAAAAATGCGTAATAATGACAAAATGTGTATAATCCCCGTCTTTATGCTCCAGTATCCATTCTTTAAAAAGCCGATAATTATTATGATATATAAAAAAATCAATAGAAGCCTGATCCTTTAAGGTATTTGCAAAAGCATCATAAATAATCTGTTTGTGCGCACTTAATTTATTAAACAATAAAAAAACTTTGGCTTTGCGCTTCAAATGGGTGTTTTTTACATAATAACCCTTGCCTGGCACCGATTCTATGATACCGGTTTCTTTTAGTTCTTCATACGCTTTTACAACCGTATCCCGTGAAATATCAAATTGAATTAATAAACGATTGACCGATGGCAACTTATCATGCTCTTTGAGCCGCCCTTTCTCAATACTGGCAAGTATAGATTGAATAATTTGCTTATACTTCGGCGTTTTTGAATGCTCATTTATTTGGATAATCTGACTCATTACTTCCTTTTATTTTGCAGAATAGTACAGAACACTTTCCTTTTAATCTTGAACCTGACAAGATACATCCCATTCAAAGTTTGTCTAAATTTGGGAAATAATCCTTAAATTATTAGAAAAAAATGGAAGTTCAAACCTATAAATACGTTCGTTATCTCTGGGATGAATCAAAAGCTGCCGCACTCGCGGGCGACGAAATCGCTTTATTTCTCTACCGTTCCAACATTTTGGGCGCGGATTTGCGCATAACGAATTATGGTGGCGGCAATACTTCTTGCAAAACCATTGAAAAAGACCCGCTCACGGGCGAAGCCGTGGAAGTGATGTGGGTGAAAGGCTCCGGCGGTGACATCGGGACGCTCACGCGCGCGGGCATTGCCGGTCTTTATACAAAAAGATTACATTCTTTAAAAAATATTTATCGCGGGCTGGAATTTGAAGATGAAATCGTGCCGCTTTTCCAGCATTGTTTATATGATTTGAATAGCGCTGCGCCTTCTATTGATACGCCATTACATGGATTATTACCGTTTAAGCATATTGACCATTTGCATCCTGATGCTTTGATTGCAGTGGCGGCAGCTAAAGATAATGAACGGATTACGCATGAAATTTGGGGTAATACAATGGGTTGGGTACCTTGGCAACGACCGGGTTTTGATTTGGGTTTAAAATTAGAGCAATGTTTACATCATAATCCAAATATTCGGGGCATCGTTTTGGGCGGGCATGGTTTATTTACCTGGGGTGATACCTCTTATGAATGTTATGTAAATAGTTTGGACGCTATTGAACAAGCGTCAGAATATATTGAAGCACGAGTCGGTAAAAATCGACCGGTTTTTGGCGGCACAAAAGTAAATAGTTTAACAAAAGAAGAAAGATTATTACAAGCTGCAAAAATAGCGCCGATCTTACGGGGACTGTGTTCCAGCGAAAAACGCATGATTGGTCATTTCACGGATGATGATCGTGTAATGGAATTCATTAATAGTCATGATTTAAATAAATTGGCACCGCTCGGCACTTCCTGTCCCGACCATTTTTTGCGCACTAAAATTCAGCCGCTGGTATTACCACTGGAAGCAAGTTATGATTTATCGGATGTAATGGATGTAAAATCTAAACTAGAGCCTGCTTTTGAGCAATATCGCAATGAATACGCGGATTATTATAATACTTGTAAATATCCGAACAGCCCGGCGATGCGCGATCCGAATCCCGTCGTGATATTATATCCTGGGGTCGGCATGTTTACATTTGCCAAAGACAAGCAAACGGCGCGGGTTGCCAGCGAATTTTATATCAATGCGATCAATGTAATGCGCGGCGCAGAATCCATTACATCTTACACGGCTTTGTCGCGTCAGGAAGCTTTTAATATTGAATATTGGCTGCTGGAGGAAGCAAAATTACAACGAATGCCCAAAGAAAAACCCCTTTCCCGGCGGGTGGCGATCATTACGGGCGCGGGCGGCGGCATTGGTAAAGCGATCGCAGATAAATTGGCAGCGGAAGGCGCAAACGTCGTATTGACGGACATTGTAGAAGAACGCTTGCAAGAGGCGAATACAACTTTTAAGCGCGATATTGCGACGTATGCCGTTTGTGATGTAACCGATGCTGATTCTATTGCAAGCGCCTATCATAAAGCTTGTCTGGAATTTGGTGGTGTAGATATTGTTATTCATAGTGCAGGATTAGCTATTTCTAAATCACTGGAAGACACCAGTTTGCAAGATTGGGAATTATTACAAAACGTATTAGTAAAGGGGCAGTTTTTAATGGCGCAGCAAGGCGTGGAAATTATGCGCAAGCAAGGTTTTGGCGGTGATATTGTAAATATTGCGAGTAAAAATGGCTTGGTGGCAGGTCCGAATAACGTGAGTTACGGCACTGCCAAAGCCGCGCAGCAGCACATGACGCGCCTGCTGGCAGCGGAGTTGGGTAAAGAAAAAATTCGAGTAAATACCATCAATCCGGACGGCGTCATTGTCGGTAGTAAAATCTGGGAAGGCGCATGGGCAGAGGGGCGCGCCAAGGCGTATGGCATTACGGTGGAAGAATTACCAGCCTTTTATGCCAAGCGCGACTTGATGGAAGAAATCATATTACCCGAAGATATTGCAAATGGCGTGTTTGCTTTTATAGCCATTTTAAATAAAAGTACGGGGAATATGCTAAATGTGGACGGCGGAATTGCGCCTGCTTTTGTTCGTTGATTAGGTATGATTTACTAAATTTTTAAAATTTAGTAAATCTTCATCATACAACTTTAAACGTATGCGAAAGGCATTTAAAATGTACCTTTTCCCAGACAAAGCCGAAGAATACAAGCGCCGGCACGATGAAATCTGGGCAGGATTAGCGACTTTATTAAAAGAAACGGGCATTTCGGAATACTCCATTTTTCTGGATGAAGAGACAAATATTTTATTCGGTGTAATGAATGTGGAGGATGATGTAAAATTAGAGAAATTGCCACAGCATCCGGTAATGCAGCGTTGGTGGGCATTTATGAAAGACATCATGGTGACGAATGAAGACCACTCACCAATGTCTGTAAATTTGAAGGAAGTATTTTATTTGAAGTAAATAATATGAAACTAACTAAAACCATTATTCAGGAGCATAATGTATCTTTACAAAGTGCTCATCAAGAGGCGTTTGCATTTTTAAAATGGCAATTGGATAAAAAAGGAATAAACGCGGATGCCTTGGTTGAAAAAATCCAGGCAATGCAAGTCGCTATTCCAAGTTGGGCGCTGGGTGCGGGTGGTACGCGCTTCGGTCGATTTTCCATCGGTGGTGAACCAGGCAATCTGGAGCAAAAAATTCATGATATTGGTATCATACACGCTTTAACCCGTTCGGCGGGCGCGATTTCTTTACATATTCCCTGGGATATTCCTCAAGATGCAAAAGCGATTCAAGAACTGGCGGCTTCCCATGATATTGTTTTTGACGCGGTCAATTCCAATACTTTCCAAGACCAACACAATCAAGCATTTAGCTATAAGTTTGGTTCTTTATGTCATACCGATGCTGCTGTGCGCGAACAAGCAATCGAGCATAATATCGATGTAATAAAACACGGGCAAGCCCTGGGTTCTAAAAGTATTACCGTTTGGTTGGCAGATGGATCGGCGTTTCCCGGACAGTTAAATTTTAAAAAAGCATTACAAAGAACCTTGGATTCTTTACAGGTTATTTACCAACATTTACCAGAAGATTGGAAAATGTTTATCGAATATAAATCTTACGAACCCAATTTTTACAGCACGGTGATCCAAGATTGGGGCACATCCCATTTACTTGCTAGTGAATGTGGGGAGAAAGCGTTTTGTTTAGTGGATTTGGGGCATCATTTACCGAATACGAATATTGAGCAAATCGTTGCAACATTAATATGGCGTAATAAATTAGGTGGTTTTCATTTCAATGATAGTAAATATGGTGATGACGATTTAACGGTTGGTAGCATTCGCCCCTATCAATTATTCCTGATTTTCAATGAATTAGTCGAAGGTATGAGCGCTACTTCTGACTTCCAACTTCCGACTTCTAATTTTGGATGGATGATTGACGCCAGTCATAATGTAAAAGACCCGCTCGAAGATTTGATGCAAAGCCTGGAAGCCATTCGCCTGGCTTATGCCCAAGCTTTATTAATTGATCGCAATGCGCTGGAAGAAGCCCGACATGATAATGATGTAACAAAGGCACAGGAATTATTACAAGATGCCTACCGAACCGATGTGCGCCCGCTTCTGCGGGAAGCCCGATTGAGAAGTGACGCAGCCCTTGATCCAATTAATTTATTTAGAAAATTAGACATACGTAAAAAATTGATTCAAGAACGAGGATTGAAGACAATCGCTACGGGGCTTTAATAAATGAAAGAATAAAAAATGAATAATGAATGAATAATTAATTAAATGATGAAGGTCACGGCTATATTTGATATTGGCAAAACGAATAAAAAATTCTTTTTATTTGATGAAAACTATCAGGAAGTTTTCAAAACGTATAGCCATTTTGAGGAAATCGAAGATGAAGACGGCTTTCCGGCAGATGATTTAGCAGCCATTCAAGATTGGATAAAAACAATATTTCATCAAATTTTACAAAATAAAGCATATCAAGTAGAAGCGGTTAATTTCTCCACGTATGGCGCGAGTTTTGTGCATATTGACCAAAAAGGGCAGCCTGTTGCGCCACTTTATAATTATACAAAACCTTACTCGGATGATATTTTACAATCTTTTTATGATAAATATGGCAGCGCTTTAAAAATTGCGAAAGAAACGGCTTCTCCTCCCCTACAAATGTTGAATGCTGGCTTGCAATTATATTGGCTAAAATACGCTAAACCGCAGATTTTCAACAAAATACGATGGTCATTACATTTACCACAGTACATCAGTTTTTTATTTACGGGCATTCCGGTGAGCGATTATACCAGCATTGGTTGCCATACTATGTTATGGGATTTTGAAAAAAAAGATTATCATGATTGGGTGTATGCGGAAGAAATAGATAAAATTTTACCCCCTATTATATCCGCTAATACAAGTATTAATAAAAATTATGATGGACAAATCATAAAAATGGGTATAGGTATTCACGATAGCTCCGCTGCGCTTTTACCTTATTTACAAGCAGATAAAAAACCATTTTTATTAATTTCGACCGGCACATGGAGTATTTCATTAAATCCATATAAAGAGGAAATTTTAACGGAGGAAGATTTATTATTGGATTGTTTAAATTACATGCGTATTGATGGCAAACCGGTGAAAGCCGCCAGATTATTTTTGGGAAATGAATACCGCATACAAGTGGAGAAATTATGCACACATTTTGGCAAGGCGTATGGGTATCATCGAAAAATAAAATTTGATAAAGCTTTATATCATCGCTTAAAATTAAATGAATTGCCTCATTTTCATTTTGAAAGTATTAACTTACCACGCACGCAGCCCGAAATGACTAGGCTGGATGTTTTTGAAAATTTTAAAACTGCTTTTCACCAATTGATGATAGAGCTTGTAGAATTGCAAGTGCAATCTGTCGAACGAGCCATTGGGGATACACCTATTCAAAAAATCTATATAGATGGCGGCTTTGCAGATAATGATATTTACCTCCAATTATTAAAACGTCATTTCACAAATTACACATTATATACCGCTAAATCTCCACTGGGGTCGGCGCTTGGAGCAGCTATGATGCTTTCTGATCGTGTAATAAATAAAGAATTTTTGAAAAATAATTATGCACTAAAAAAGCTTACCTTGGCTAAACTAATTGCAAAAAATGGCTGACATCAAAATCAATCCAAAATATCCCGACATTGCGTATTTGCGGGAGCGAGCCCGACGACGAATTCCTCGTTTTGCTTTTGAATACCTCGATGGTGGCTGCAATTCGGAAGTCAATCTGCGTCGCAATACCGCCGACATTCGGGAAGTGCAACTCAAGCCCTATTATTTGCGCGATTACCAAGGCATTTCTACAGAAGTCGAGTTGTTTGGGAAAACATACAGCGCGCCCTTCGGTATTGCACCGATGGGTTTGCAAGGATTGATGTGGCCCAAGGCTTCCGAAATTCTGGCGAAAGCCGCTTATGAACATAACATTCCATACATTTTGAGTACCGTTGGCACGGCGAGTATTGAAACCATTGCACAAATTACGCAAGGCAATGCCTGGTTTCAACTCTATCATCCAAAGGAAGATAAACTCCGGGATGAACTTATCAATAGGGCAGCTGCTGCCGAATATCCAGTATTAGTCATCTTATCCGATGTACCTACCTTTGCTTATCGCGCCAAAGAAATAAGGAATGGGCTGGCGATTCCTCCCAAAATGACAGCACGCAATATATTTCAAATACTGGGCAGCCCGAATTGGGCAATTCAAACATTGATAGCCGGGCAGCCCGAATTTAAAACTCTGAAGCCTTACCTTCCCAAAGGAATGACGTTGAGTCACTTAGGGCTTTTTATGAATAAAATGTTCTCCGGACGATTGAATGAAGAAAAAATCAAACCTATTCGAGATAAATGGAAAGGTAAACTGGTGCTAAAAGGTGTTGCCAGTGAAGAAGATACCGAAAAAGCCATTGCGCTGGGGTTGGATGGGATTATTGTATCGAATCATGGTGGAAGGCAACTAGATGCGGGAGAGTCCACAATCAAGCCTTTGACAAAAATTGCAGCATCATACAAAGGGCAAATCAAAATCATGATGGATAGCGGCATAAGAACGGGACCAGATATCGCGTGTACGCTGGCTTCGGGTGCTGAATTCGCATTTCTGGGGCGTTCTTTTATGTACGGTGTGGCGGCACTGGGAAAAGAAGGCGGCAACCACACAATTTCTATTTTAAAAAAGCAATTTCAGCAAGTGATGGAGCAATTGTGTTGTGAGCGCGTAGCGGATCTGCCAAATCATTTAATTAAAAAATAATATTAAAATGAACGATCAAGCACAAGTGATTGACAACCATACCGAAGAGTACGAGCGTGAACCCGTCCCTGCCTCCGCATTAAAAGATTGGAAAAGCTTCCTTGGGATGTACGCAGGAGAACACGCCGCCGGTACAGAATTTATGATAGGCCCGCTTTTTCTGACCGCTGGAGTCAGCGCTTTTGACTTATTAATAGGTTTATTAATTGGTAACTTTTTAGCCGTATTGAGTTGGCGCTTTTTAACTGCAGAAATTGCTGCAAAACATAGACTTACACTTTATTATCAATTAGAAAGAATATGTGGCAAAAACCTAGTGACATTTTATAATGTCGCAAACGGTATATTATTTTGTTTTCTGGCAGGCGCAATGGTTACGGTTTCCGCTACAGCGATCGGCGTGCCATTCAATATAGAAATGCCAAAACTGGATGATACCATGCCGAACAGCCTTACCTGGGTGATAATTGTGCTGGTAATTGGCGGCGCTACGGCTATCATTGCTGCACGGGGTTATAACGCAATTTCAAAAGCAGCGAATTGGGTTTCACCTCTGATTGTCATAGGCTTTTTAGCTTGTGGTTTTGTTGCATTAAAACAGCTAGGAATCCATAATTTCTCGGAATTCTGGGCTATCTGGGGTGAAGGCTCGGAACCTTTCCCTGGACAAATTAAATACACTTTCTGGCACGTCGTGCTTTGGTCTTGGTTTTGTAACGCCGCTATGCACATTGGGATGTCCGACTTATCTGTATTTCGGTATGCTCGCAGCCCTCGTTCTGGTTGGACGACGGCAGCAGGAATGTATATCGGGCATTACATGGCTTGGATTGCCGCAGCGTTGCTCTACGCTGTATATCTCAAAACACCTGAAGCGCAAGGCTTTTTAAGCAATAACGAGGCACCGCCCGTTGCGCCGGGGCCGCTGGCTTATAATGCCATTGGTATTTTGGGTATTCTTACGGTTATTCTTGCGGGCTGGACAACCGCTAATCCCACTATTTATCGTGCAGGATTGGCGTTTCAAGCTATTATTCCCAGGGCATCTACGTTTTGGGTGACTATTTTAGCAGGTACGATTGCTACCGTTGCAGGTATTTTTCCTGCTTTTGCGATGAAACTGCTTGGTTTTGTTGCATTGTACGGGTTTATCCTTGCGCCTGTGGGCGCAATTATTGTTTTTGAACATTTCTTTGCGGATCGTTGGAATATCATCAAAAATTATGCAGAACAGGCAGGCCTTTCTTTCAACATAGCGGTATTGCTCGCCTGGGGATTAAGTCTTGGCATATTCTATTCTTGGTCGCACTTTGGTGGTGTTTTTCTGTCGTTTCTGACTTTACCAGCCTGGATTACAAGTGGCGTACTTTTTTTATTATTTAGCAAAATTATTCAAAAAAGAATAATGAAATAAGGCTTTCATTTACTTTTTATAATGTCTTGTACACATCGAAATCCAGTATGATTAAAACTGGAGTCTTCGCTGGATTTCATTCGGCGGGAAATCCGGTAGCCACTACAATAGCTGTCGTCGCATAGGAAAGAGCCGCCACGCATGGTACGCTTAGGTATAGTGGGTTCCATCGGGTCGAAAGAGGTTTCAGGTCCTTGCGGATTTTTTAATATTTTGTCAGAACGCGTCATGCTGTAAGCATCATAATTATATTTATCCGCACACCATTCCCAAACATTACCAGCCATATCATACAATCCATATCCATTTGGAGGAAAAGACTTCACCGGAGCTGCATTTTCATATCCATCTTTTTTTGTATTCTTATAAGGAAAAAGCCCTTGCCAATAATTGGCTTGCTTATACGCTTTATCGGCTGCCTGACTACCCCAAGGATACTGGGGATCGTCCAATCCGCCCATCGCTGCCCATTCCCATTCCGCTTCAGTTGGGAGCCTTTTGCCTGCCCATTTGGCGTAAGCCATCGCATCTTCCCAAGCGATATGTACGACCGGATGACTCATTCGATCTTCGATGCTACTTCCTGGCCCTTCCGGTTGACGCCAGTTTGCGCCCGTCGTCCAAGCCCACCATTGAGCATAATCTTGTAAATTCACTTCACCATCAGTAGCGCAAAAAACAAGCGAGCCAGGTTGCAAAACGGCTTCATCCGGCTTGGGTGTGCCAGGAGGCAATTGTTGCTTCAAAACCTCCCAATCAATAGCTCTTTCCGCGACAGTAATGTAGTTCGTTGCTTTTACAAATTCGGCAAATTGGTGATTGGTGACTTCATGCTCATCCATAAAAAAAGCGGAGACTTCCACTTTCCGGCGAGGAAATTCATCGGGCGATGCTTGCTCCGATTTGCCTCCCATCATAAATGTTCCCTCGGGAATATATACCATTCCTGGGGGGGTAAGAATATCATAATTTGCATCTTGTTTATCATTTTGATTACAAGAATATAATAAAACGCAAAATATGATTAAAATATACTTCATTATTCACAATTTCAATAATATTATAATGTTCGTACTTTAATAAATCCCTCTGTAGATATTGTCAAAACGCCGATTCAATGGGCGTTTCACTGGTATTTGATCGCCACCTGAAGTTTCGAGCCAATCGAATAATTCTTTTCGCAGTTGTTCAGCAATTTTTTGATGCTCCGGGCTACGAATCAAATTATTTACTTCTTCAGGGTCTTCTTGCAAATCATATAATTCATTAATATCCCAATTACCATAATTAAAAATATATTTATAACGATCGGTGCGCACAGCAAACATGGTGGGCGTTTGCGGGAAATCATATTCCCAATAATATTCATAAAATGCCTGGTTCCGCCAGTCCCCGGATTGACCACTCAGAATCGGCAAAAAAGATTTACCCTGCATTTGTTTCGGTGCAGTAATGCCAGCATAGTCGAGTAATGTAGGCGCTATATCAATATTTTGAATGACTTGTGAAATTTTAGTCCCGCCTTTCACCAACGCTGGACAACGCGCTAACAAAGGTACGCGCATCGACTCTTCATAAGCGTGACGTTTATCAATCAATCCTCTTTCACCAAAACTAAAACCATTATCGCCCATGTAAATAACCAATGTGTTCTCATCCAGCCCATTATCCTTGAGCCATTGCATTACTCGACCTACGCTTTCATCCACACCAAGTAATGTTTCGCAATAACTTTTATAAAAATCATTAAAGCCAATTTGCCCGTGATACATATAATCCACGCCATGCCAGGAATAACGCTGCTTTTTCACCCAATTGGGTATATCTAATATATTACTTTTAAGTGGCCCTACTTCTGGATCACGAACATTTTGTCCCCATATTTTGCTGGAATCCGTTTTCGTCAGATACATCGAAGCAGGATATTGAATCGGCATATCATGATATTTCCCCCGATGACGTTCTGCGGGTTGGAACTCTGCATGAACCGCTTTATGCGAAAGGTACACAAAGAAAGGCTTGCGCTTGTCTTGCTGGTTTAACCAATTCAAAGTGTAATCGGTGAGCAAATCGCTGATATAACTACTATCTTTATGTGCTACTTGTTTTCCATTTACATTAAAAGTCGGATTATAATAAACGCCTTGTCCGCGAAAGCTTACCCAATGATTAAAACCAGGCTGTGGCGAATCATCGGTGTTGCCCATGTGCCATTTACCGAAAAAAGCAGTCTTATAACCTTTTTTCTGCAAATATTCTGGAAAGAATGTCAATCCTTTAGGCATTGGCGCCTGGTTGTCCACGATGGTATGAGTATGCGCGTACTGCCCTGTGAGAATACTCGCACGACTCGGCGAACAAAGTGCAGTGCTCACAAAAGCATTTTGAATATGCGCGCCTTCGGCAGCCATTTGGTCAAGATTAGGCGTTTGTAATCCTGAAAATTTATTCATAAAGCCCATCGCATCATAACGATGATCATCAGCTAAAATAAATATAATGTTTTTGGGTGCTTTTTTAGAAATTTGATGCTTTACAGGTGTAAAAGCCATCATAATAACAGCAATTATTAATATTAATGGGGCTAAGATTATAATTACACCTCTTTTTTTCATAATATCTGAATTTTGTTCTTCAAGTACGAGGAATCTCATTTCACCCTGAGCAAATTTAAAAAAATGTAGCAGTCTTTTGAGTTTTAATGGGTATTACATTTAGAGAAGTTTAGAAGAAATCCGATTCGGAAATTTCGTCTCCAATCATCGTAGCTGCAATGATACTGGAAGCAGTGAAAAAGAAAGTTGAATTTTGTATTCAAAATGTAATGCTGCAAGCAATTTTAATATTTGAATAAAATTAATATTTAAAGATTGGACACGATGTAATGCAAGGCTAATTTCTCTCTGCAAGCCCACTGTCCCGCACATTTTTTCCTTTCCGGTTGGTGATTTCATCGCCCAGGTCCCCTCTTGCTGTTTCTGCCAATCGAAGTAATTCATTATAAATATCTGGATACAATTCTTTTACATCATATCGCTCCGCAGGGTCGCGCCGGAGATCATAAAGCCCCATTGGGAAGGGATGATTTTCAGGCGCATCGCCAGGAAAACCCTCATTACCAGGCAATTGTCCTTCGTAGCTACGGCCGGTATGTTCCAATACCAATTTCCAATCGTCGCGTCGAACCGCTTCTAAATGATTCTTCCGATAATAATAATAAAAATACTTTCGAGGTGTTGTTTCCATGTCTCCTTTTAATAGTGATAAAATATTTACACCATCTATTTTTCGATTGGGCAATTTTGCATCGCATACGGTAGCAATCGTCGGCAAGAGATCAATGGTTGAAGCTAATTTATTACAAACCAAGCCTTCTGGTGTCGTCCCTTTCCAGCGCAGAATGCACGGTACCCGATGCCCGCCTTCAAAACTCGTACCTTTGCCTTCGCGCAATCCGCCAGAAGAGCCGGCATGATTGCCATAATTGATCCAAGGGCCATTATCACTAGTGAATATTACAAGCGTATTTTTATCTAAATTATTTTCTTTTAATGTTTTCATAATTTCACCCACCGACCAATCCAATTCCATGATAACATCGCCGTACAATCCCTGCTTACTTTTACCTTTAAATTTAGCCGAAGCAGCAATCGGCACATGAGGCATGGAATGTGGGAGGTATAAAAAGAAAGGTTTCTTTTTATTCTTTTTTATAAAATTAATAGCATGTTTTGTATAAAGATTTGTCAGCTTTGCCTGGTCTTCCAACGTCCTGATTTCCTGAATTGTATCCGTATTATGTAATAGAGGTAAATAAGGGAAAGCTTTCTTACGATAATTTGATTCATCTGTGATCGGTTTTCCATCAAAATGAATGGGCCACATATCATTAGAATAAGGCAATCCTATGTATTCATCAAATCCTTGTTTCGTTGGTAAAAAATTCGGATGGTCTCCGAGATGCCATTTGCCATAAATTGCAGTCGCGTAGCCCTTTTCTTTCAAAACTTCTGCAATTGTTTTTTCATCAGGATGCAATCCTACTTTAGCATTGGGACTCAAAGCTCCGGAAATGCTCACTCTGTTTGGATAACAACCTGTCAGCAATGCTGCACGCGAAGCACTGCATACTGCTTGTGCCGACAAAAAATTGGTAAAACGAATCCCTTCATTTGCCAATTGATCCAAATGCGGCGTTTGATATTGCAATGCGCCATAACAACTCAAATCCCCATAACCCAAGTCATCTGCAAAAATCAGGATAATATTTGGGGAGCTTGCCTTAGGCTTATTCAATAAAAAAGCGCTGCAAATACAGCTAAAACAGATCCAAAGTAAAATTCTTTTCATAATTAATCTGAATTTACATCCTTTTACAAAAAACAGTTTAATCCTTTTAATAGCGCTACAATATTGTTTTTCAGTATTTTATGCATCACACATATTATAATTAGAATAATCTCCTTAGTAAAGAGGTAAATTTAACAAAAAGTGATTTATGAAGCGATTCAAATTAAGTTTGGTTCGTCCGAATTTTAATCCTCGCTTAACATTCGTTTCAAGTATCTTTTGTTATTTTACTGCTGAAATGATTCAGTAGTTAATCTTATTTTTTTATCCAAAAACGATCATCCAATTCCCTTTTCTAAAACAAAAGTCCATGAAAAAACTACTTTTTATTATCTTTTTCAACTGTCTCAATTTGTTGGCCATCGGGCAAAGCGAATTGAAATTGCAAGAAATTCCATCGGCGAATAAGCCCTGGAGTAAACTACCACTGAACAACGATCCGGATAAATTTCAATTTGCCATCGTAACCGATCGCACCGGCGGGCATCGCCCGGGCGTTTTTGAGTATGGCGTAAGCCGACTAAATCTATTGCAACCAGAATTTGTACTTAGCGTGGGCGACCTGATCGAGGGTTACACCGAAGACACAACCGAATTGAATCGCCAATGGGCGGAATTTAACAGTTATATTGATACCCTACAAATGCCCTTCTTTTATGTGGCAGGCAATCATGATTATACCAATCCTACCATGGTAAACCTGTGGCGTAAGCAGTTTGGAGTGGATTATTATCATTTTGTATATAAAAATGTATTGTTTTTATGTTTGAATTCTGAAGAAGGCGCAACCGCATTGAAAGATCCTGATTTTACAGACGAGCAAGTGGCATTTGTAAAAAAGACGCTGGATGCCAATCCAAATGTGCGCTGGACGCTTGTGTTCATGCACCAACCCCTGTGGTTGCGCGAAAGCGGTAAGAACTGGCTGCGCGTAGAGGAATTGCTTTCGACACGCAAACACTCTGTATTTACAGGGCATTTGCATCAATATGCACTGCACGATCGCAATCGCACCGATTATTTTGTACTGGCAACGACAGGTGGCGGTACACCACTGCGGGGCAAGCGGCGTGGTGAATTTGATCATATCATGTGGGTAACGATGACGGATAATGGGCCTTATTATGCTAATATCATGTTGGACGGCATCGAAGATAAAAATATTGCGAGTTATGATAAGATCAGTTGGCTGCGAAAATTAGATGCAAACCCACCTGTAAAAGTATTACCATTCTTTTATGACGAGGCTGTAGCTGCCGATTTATCTGCCAAAATATTATTAAAAAATGAATTGCAGGAAGTGCAGAAATATACTATTGCTTTTGAATCGAATTCAACGCTCATGACATCTGAGCAAATGATTGAAAAAACTTTACAGCCCGGGCAGCAGGAAGAATGGACCCTGAATATGAATAGAATAGGCAAAGGTGAAATGAAGCCTTTGGTTGCTAATGTATTAATAAAAGGCGATCAATATGAATGGGATTCTAAATTAAATATCATACCTAATAAAAAATATTATGTAAATAAAGCTAAAACTGCGCCACAAATAGATGGTGACCTGAAAGATTGGGGCAAGTTGCGCTTTACAAAGACGGGCGAGAAAGGCGATGGCACATTTAGTTTTGATGTGCGCGAAGATGGTAAATTTTTGTACGTTGGAATCGATGTAGAAGATGAAGATTATCAGGCTGGCTTTGGACATTCGCATTTAGATCAAGACGGTGCTTTTTTCATTTTTGATGCACGCCCCATAGAAATCAGCGCCTACAACCGCCGCGAAGAAAGCGGCGCGCTTAATGGTGAATGGTTTTTCTTATCTGCGAATCCTACTGCTGATAATTTCGAATTGGGTTTCAAGGAATTATTGCCGCCAGGCGTCATGGGTAAAGGTAAAAAAATAGCTAAGGGTTATATGGTTGAATATGCTGTACCTATTGCCTTATTAAATAAAATGCAAGGCAGCGATTGGAAAAATTTGCGCCTGAATATAAGTATTTTGGATAAAGATAACGGCGATAAACAAGCCATGCAATATAATTGGTTACCTGACTGGACGCAGAACTTCCCGGGATCGGGTACATTTTTCAAAGAGTAAATAATATCATCATAATAACGCTTAAAATCCTGATAACTATAATGATTATCAGGGTTTTATATTATATTGAATCTCGAAATTATAATTTTGAAAATTCCGGGCCTTTCTTGTATATTTGAGAAAAAACAATGAAAGACTTATCTCGCCGCACGTTTTTGCAGCACCTGGGCATTGGCATCGGTGCAGCAGCTTTGCCTTCGTTTATTCCTGCTTATGATAAGCCTTATGATGGAAAAAAGTTAAATATAGCACTCGTAGGCTTAGGCATTTATGCGAATCTGGTAGCTCGTGGTATGGAAAATGCAGAATATTGCCAATTGGCAGGTATTGTGACCGGCACGCCTTCCAAAGCCGATGAATGGAGTAAAAAATATAATATTCCTAAAGAAAGTATTTACAATTATGATAATTTCGATTCTATTGTAAATAATAAAAATATTGATTTGGTGTATGTAACATTACCCAATTCGATGCATAAAGAATATGTAATAAGAGCCGCAAAAGCAGGTAAAAATGTAATAACCGAAAAACCAATGGCTACATCCGTGCAAGAATGCGAAGAAATGATCAAAGCTTGCAAAGACGCTGGCGTGCAATTAGCCGTTGGGTATCGCTTGCATTTCGAGCCTTACAACCTGGAAATCAAGCGCTTGGGACAAGAAAAAGTATTCGGACAAGTCAAAGTTATCGAAGCATCCTTTGGTTTCCGTGCTGGAAATCCTACACAATGGCGACTCAAAAAAGCATTGGCTGGCGGCGGCCCGCTGATGGATGTCGGCATTTATTGTGTGCAAGCTATTCGTTATACCTTGGGGGAAGAGCCCATTGCAGTGACTGCACAGTTTGGCCCAATTACGGATAAAGCAAAATTTGCAGAAGTAGAAGAATCGCTTACCTGGCAATTGGAATTTCCGAGCGGCGCGATCTCTAATTCCACGACTTCTTATAATGCAAATGTAGAGCGATTTTATGCTGCTGCCGAAAGAGGTTATTTTGAACTGCGACCCGCCTATGGCTACGGCCCGTTGAAAGGCCGCACCAGCAATGGAGAATTGGATCTGCCAATCGTCAATCATCAAACCGCGCAAATGGAGGGCATCAGCAAAATACTATTGGATGGTCAACCTTTACCAAGTCATATTACTGGCGAAGAAGGTTTAAAAGATATGCGCATCCTGATGGCGATTTATGAAGCAGCGAAAACAGGCAAGAGAATTTCTTTAGTATAATAACAGTGTAAATAAGCCATGACTTATATGATAATCGAACGATTCTATCCTGATAAAGTGAAAGAATTGTATCAGCGATTTGAAGAAAAAGGAAGATTATTACCATTAGGTGTTCATTATATCAATAGCTGGATTGATGAAAAAGTAGAAATCTGCTACCAGGTAATGGAAAGCGAATCATTAGAAAAATTGCAGGAATGGATCAATAATTGGAGCGATTTGGCTGCATTTGAAATTATACCCGTTATATCATCTGCGCAAGCGAAAGCAAAAGTATTTTCGATATAATGTTTATATTTTTTTTAATCACCCGCTAAATAAAAATTAAATGTCTGACACGACGACTTTATTAACGATTGTTCCTGTACTACCCTCTGCCGACATTGCAAGAGATATTGCCTGGTACAAAGAAAAGACAGGATTCGAAGCCTTTTTTTATGATAATATGTATGCGGGATTGCGTCGTGATAATTTTTATTTGCATCTGCAATGGCATGCTGATACGGAAGATGATCCTTTATTAGGTGGTTCTGTAATTCGGATTTTTGTAAATAATATTCAACCGATATTTGAGGAATTTGTTCAGCGCGGCACGGTCAGCACAGATAAATTCCGCGCCAATACGCTGTGGGGTACGAATGAATTTGGCTTTTGGGATTTGAATCAAAATGCGATTTTTATAGTAGAAGATGCGAAATGATCAAAAATAAGTAGCTTATTTTGATGCGCAATTTTATAATATAACTCTGTTATAATAAATCAATATGAAAATAATAAAAACAGCTTTATTCTCATTAATTGCTTTTGTTTTATGTTGTCAAAATTCAAAAGATTATTTAATAAAAGTTTATGAGGGTGAATTTGATGAAATAGGTGTCAAAAGTGGCTATGTCAATTTGCAAGGAGATACGGTGATTGCGTTGGGCAAATATTACTACTGTTACACTGATACTTTAAAAAATTTTGCTATTGTCAAAAAACATGACGGGACTTGCATAGGAATTGATAAAAATGATAACGAGCTTTATGAAGTTTATTGGTACGATAATGGCCCAGATTATATTGTTGATGGATTGTTTAGAATTAAGAAGAATGGAAAAATAGGATATGCGAATGAAGATGGAGCAATAATAATTGAACCACAATTTGAATGCGCTACTCCTTTTGAAAATGGGAAAGCACAAGTTGCCTATAATTGTGAATTAATTAAAGACGGTGAACATACAAAGATGGAAAGCGATAGTTGGTTTTTAATAGATATAAAAGGCAATAAAATTAAGAAATAAAATACTATCAAAACCTGAAAAATAATCATTTCCATCTTGATATTAACCCTTCCTCAACTTTCCGAGCCAAAACACCTCCACATTCCAAAAAATTTGTTCCTTTGTGCAAGCGAATTTTATTCGCTCAAAAAGGGATTCGGCAGCTAAAGCAGCCGATACCTACACCTAAAACAAAACAAAATGAATTTAGCGACTTTAGACTGGGCGATTATCGCCGCATTTTTTGTGCTTTCCCTGGCAATTGGAATTATTGTGTCCAAACGATCGGGCAAGGATTCTTCCGAATTTTTCTTATCAGGTCGGAGTATGCCCTGGTGGTTGTTGGGTTTTTCGATGGTGGCGACCACGTTTTCGGCGGATACACCTAATCTTGTGACAGACATCGTACGCAAGAACGGCGTAGCGGGCAACTGGGCTTGGTGGGCGTTTCTGCTCACGGGCATGCTCACGGTATTCGTATATGCAAAATTGTGGCGGCGCAGCGGCGTACTCACGGATGTAGAATTTTATGAAATTCGCTACAGTGGCCCGATGGCCGCTTTCCTTCGGGGATTCAGGGCGATATACTTGGGTGTTTTTTTTAATGTAATGATTATGGCGACGGTTTGTCTGGCAGGCATCAAGATCGGCGGGGTGATGCTGGGCTTATCGCCAACGCAAACACTACTGCTGGCTACATCTGTGACGGTGATTTACTCTGTAATTGGTGGCTTTGCTGGCGTGATTTGGACAGATTTTTTCCAATTTGTAATAGCAATGATCGGCTCGTTGGCAGCTGCGATTTTTATTGTGAATTTACCACAGGTGGGCGGCTTGGATAATTTGCTTTCTAACCCAGCAGTGAGTCCCAAGCTCAATGTACTACCGGATTTTAATGATATGAATGTGCTAATTCCCTTGTTTATTATGCCTTTAGCCGTGCAGTGGTGGAGCGTTTGGTATCCTGGGGCGGAGCCGGGCGGCGGCGGCTATATTGCACAACGAATGCTGGCAGCCAAAAATGAGAATCACGCGATGGGCGCTACCTTGTTTTTTAATATTATGCATTATGCTTTGCGACCTTGGCCTTGGATTTTAGTGGCTTTGGCTTCTATTATTGTATTCCCTGATTTTGCCTCTTTACAAAAAGCGTTTCCAAATGTAAATGTAAATGTAATAAACGACGATTTGGCCTATCCGGCTATGATGACTTTATTACCAAGCGGCTTATTGGGTGTAATAATTGCATCCCTGATTGCAGCTTTTATGTCTACGATTGCTACACATTTGAATTGGGGATCATCCTATGTAGTGAATGATTGGTATAAGCGGTTTGTAAAGCCAGAAGCATCTGAAAAACAATTGGTTACAATCGGGCGTATTTCAACAGTAGTGCTGATGGTGCTGGCAGCATTATTAGCATTAGCCTTGACAAATGCATTACAAGCTTTTAATATATTATTGCAGATCGGTGCCGGTACGGGCTTATTATTCATTTTACGTTGGTTTTGGTGGCGAATCAACGCTTACAGCGAATTGGCTGCAATGGTCATTTCATTTTTAGTAGCCATATATTTTGAATTCTTCCATACGCGAGTCTTTGGCTTTGCGCCAATGCTGGATTATCAAAAGTTATTAACCGGCGTTGGAATTACCACAATCGGTTGGCTATCAGTTGCATTGCTCACGCCTCCGGCAGATCATAAAGTATTGGTAAGCTTTTACAAATTGGTGAAACCGGCAAGCATTGGTTGGCAGCCCGTGATTGATAAAGCATTAGCAAATGGAGAATTGCAAGCTTCTGAAGTGACAACTGGCAAACTCCCATTAGAAATTGGAGGCATGTTAATCGGCGCCATTTCGGTTTATGCGGCCTTATTTGCAGTGGGATTCTGGATTTATGGGAACGTATCGGCAGCCTTGATTGCGACGGTGATAGCAGCAATTGGCGGATATTTGCTGTTTAGAATTTGGAAAAAGGTTCAGTGATTTGGCTGGAAGTTTCAGGTTTCAGGTTAAAACTTGAAACCTGAAACTTCTAACCTACAACCCATCAACGATTTTCTTTTCTCCAAACGAGTTTCAATCCTGACCACTGTTCATCGACAGCGCAAACCTTTACATCCACCAAACCAAGCGCCAATGCGGTGTCGCGGATTATATCTTCATTTACATCGGTCGGAATTTTGGCACTTTTTTTATACCAGGAAACCCAAATAATACCATTTTTTACGATTTGATCTTTTAAAATCGGCAATTGCGCTTCTAATTCCGCTACACTTTTCACGAACACGTGAATAAAATCAACAGAATCAATGGGTTGCTCCACAATCAAAACATTGGGTGGTAATTCGCCAATTAATTCCAGATAATGCCTTGGAGCATTTATTAATTGCAAGGTAAATCCCTGTTTAATACCGAGTTTTTTTATTAAAGGTGTTCCAGAATAACCACTCATAACTATCGCAAGATTTTAGCTTGTAAATTGAGAATTAAATGGCAAACTTCAAACGGGAAACTTGGAACATTCTATTGCAAAGCCTATTTTTGCGGCCCACTGCGAACAATTTCGACAGGATACAAGTTAAGTGTGTAACGATAAAAAAATACAGCAAGGTGTCTGGCATCTCGAAGTCCTGCATCTGGCATCTAAATAATTTGCTATGGCAATCATGATAACTGATGAATGTATTAACTGTGGTGCTTGTGAACCAGAATGCCCGAACAATGCAATCTACGAAGGTGGCATCGAATGGGCAATTTCAGATGGAAATACAGTGAAAGGAAGTTATGTGCTGGAAGATGGAAGATCGGTAGATGCAGATGCTAAACAAAGCCCGGTTTCTGATGATTTTTATTATATTGTTCCTGACAAATGTACCGAATGCGTAGGTTTCCATGAAGAGCCGCAGTGCGCTGCGGTATGCCCTGTGGACTGCTGTGTGCCTGATCCTGAGCGCGTTGAGAGCGAAGCTATACTGCTGGGGCGGAAGGAAAAGTTGCATCTTTAGCAGCCCTTAAAGTTTTGTTTCTCCCAATTCCAAAAATTGCTCAAACTCCATCTTTTCCAAAGGCATCACCGAAAGGCGGCCAATGCGCACCAATGCTGTGTTTTGCAATTCTGGCGTGGCTTTTACCGTTGCCAAAGAAACGGGTTTATTTAATCGCTTTACAGGCACAAGATCAACCACCGACCAATCCCCTTTTTCTGCGGTTGGATCGGGATAAGCTTCTTTTGAAACTTTACAAATGCCGACCACTTCCAAGCCGGTCAAGCTATGATAAAATAAGACTAAATCGTCCATTTTCATGGCGCGGAGATGGTTGCGGGCAGCGTAGTTGCGCACGCCTTCCCACATGGTTTTGCCTTCTTTTTCAAGTCGATCGTAGCTATAGGTTTCGGGTTCTGATTTGACGAGCCAGTAGTTCATATCTAGAAATTGGGAAATTAGAAATTGAGAAAATTGGATTTTGCGCAAAAATAGAGACTTCTAGTGTAATTTTGCTATTTAT
>JANRME010000039.1:0-22267 GCA_033761835.1 Saprospiraceae bacterium | reverse complement strand
TATTTTTGTTTTCAAGTTCCATACCAAAACCCATATTCTCTCGCCAAGTAATTTGTTTATGTATTCCGAAAGTATGTAGTGCTTCTCGTTTTAGTGGGTTGTTTCTCGGAAGTGCAGTCCATAATTCTTCAAGAGCCTTCGGTGTTCGCCCTTGAGCAACTAAATTTTCAATTAATTTTATAAACTCTGCTGTTTTGTACTGGTAAAGCATATTTGGGGATATAATTTCCAATAATTATAGAAAAAAGTAATCTTATAAAAACAAGATAGGAAATTTTTTTATGTATAAAAATGTCAATCAATTTTTTCTCTAAAACACCGCTGCCACCTGCGCCCGTCCCACGTGCACCACGCGTGCTTCGCCGGTTTTTCTGCTTTCTTAGCTGAGGTTGAGGCTATAATTTTTCTATTAACACGACTTCGATTTCTTCAATCTTTTGTAAAGGAATATCATTGGTGAGAAATTGTCGGCAATCATGTAGTAAAGCAGCACTGATTTGTAATGCATCCAAGCCTTTCAGCGCGGGATATTTGGCCCGGAGTTTTGCAGCTTGTTGGGCAATTGGTTCGTCAATATTCAAGAGTTGTACATTCAAGCGATTCCAGGTCGAGCGCAGCTTTTCTATCGATTCTGTTTTATGATCTCGTTCGGGTTTTACACTAAATTCCATTAAAGTTATTATACTTGTAATTAAGCTATCTTGATTGGCGAAAGCCGCTGCAATAAATTTCTTGGTTCTCTCAGCGTAAACAGGGTGTTCTTCTGCCATGTAAATAAACGGCGCGGTATCAATAAAGACTTTCATATGATTAATCTTCTCTTCTCAATTCATTGACATATTCCTGGGCGTCCATTTCCCAAATACCTTTGCCGCTGCCGATATATTCATTCAAGATGGATTCAGCTTGTTGGTAAGCATTTATTCGCTGGAGAATTTCACGTAGAAGCGTTTCTAATTCTTCCGAATTCAAATCATGGATTTCTTCTATGATAGTCTGAATTTTTGTCATGCTACAATTCTTAATGCTACAAATATAATAATAAACCACTACAAATTCCGGTTCCTGGTTTTGCAAAGTCAAAATGTAAAATATAAAAATTTTCATCCCCCTATCCTCCCACTTAAAACACCGCCGCCACTTGCGCCCGTCCTACGTGCACTACGCGGGCTTCACCGGTTTTTCGTTCTTCGTAGCTGAGGTTTTGGAAGTGTTATCATTTGCATTTCACAGAAAAAAAATTTACTTTAGCTTAAAATAAGAAAGAGTCACATGGTCAACATCGCTGAAATAAAGATAAAAATCTTCCGCTTGGTGGATGCGCAAGACGGAGAGACGCTGGAGCAGGTGTATCAAATGCTGTTGGAACGCTTACAGCCACAATCGGATGAAGAACGGGAGGAAGAAATTCGCCATTTTTACGCAGACTCAGGTTCTTTTTCTTTTTGGGAAGATGAGCGAGAGGATTTGTATCAAGATTATTTGGAAAAAGTGCAGCAATGACTACCGGAGCTATTGTGTTGATTCCTTTTCCGTTTGCAGAAGGCACGACTAAAAAAGTACGTCCGGCGGTGGTTGTTTGTCAAACAAAAGATAAATATCAAGATTTGGTGATATGTGCCATCAGTTCAGTCGTACCTACCGCCCTTTCTGACAATGAAATTTTGTTGCAGCCAAGTAATTTCAATGGTTTGAGAGCAATATCGGTATTGAAAATAGATAGAATTGTAACTGCCAAACGGCGAGATGTAATTGCACAACTTGGTGTGCTTGATGTTAAAGAACTCGCCAATTTCAAAGTTATTTTTAAAAATCTGGTTAAATAGAAATGGGCGCGGCGACTGAAGCTCGCCGGTACGCTAAAACACCGCCGCCACTTGCGCCCGCCCCACGTGCACCACGCGGGCTTCGCCGGTTTTGCGGCCTTCGTAGCTGAGGTTGAGGCGGAGGTTGCGGGAGAGCTGGCGGTCGAGGCTGAGATTCCAGAGGAAGTTTTTGCCGGGCTGCAAGCCATTCAAAATAGCAAAGCCCACGGGCGAACTCGGTGTTCCTTCAAAAGCAATGTCCACAAACGAACCGCGCAGGCGAATGCTGGTGCTGCTGGCTTGGTTCCAGGTCATTTCCAGACTGAGGTTGTTTTGTGTGGCTTCGGCAGGATTGTCGCTGAAGGTATTGCGATCGGTTTGGAATTTATAACTCACGATAGTGCGGAAGTCACGACTGGGCAACCAGGTGCATTGCGGCTCGATTTGCCAACTCAGAATATTAAAATCCCGATTATCAAAAAACTGCGAATCGCTCAGGCGCTCGCTGCGCGTGAGGTTGAGCTGGGCGCTGATGCTTTTGGTGGCGTTCACGCGGCTGCGGAAAAATTGCTCGGTATTTCTGCGACTCTCAAAACCGGAGGTTTGCACAAATTTATTGGACAGGATCGAATTCCCGATTTGTAGATCGTATTTTGGATTGGCGCGATTGAAAAACAGGATATTACGAATATTGGAACTTACGGATACGAGTGAAGTATCTGCCACATCTAATTGGAAGGGATTCCAGGGGGAGATGTCAGCATTATTGAGCGTTTTTCGATTGATAATCAAGGTGCTCTGCGTCGAGAATTTGCTCAGGAAATTGCGAAAGCCTTTTTGATCAAACCAAACCGCTTTGGGCGTGAGGAGCAGGCTGCTATTGAGGTTCACGTAATTGGCGCGGATGTACTGGTTGGTGAAAGTACTCACCCGCACATAGTCGGCGAGGTCAGGAAAAGGCGCGATCTCCATTTCATTGGGCTGGATGACGCCGTCGTTATTGTACAACGAGTCAAGCCAGATATGCGTGCCTTCGCCCTGGCGCACTTTCACGTAGGTGAAATCCACACGCGGCTCTTGCCCGGAGCCAATCTCATAAGTATTATTGGCGCGGAGCGCTCCTTTCCAGAAGGTGACATTCACATCGGTACGACCCAAAAAGGTTTCTGATTCTTGTTGTAAATCCCTGACAAGCAGTTCGTTGAGCAATTGAAGGCGGCGGTAAGTGAAATTGCCTGCCAGATTTAAAGTACGTCGAATATTCCACGAACCATTGACATTCAATTCTTTAGCAATTGTGCTTTTTACAAATTCGTTGCCGAAAGGCGCAAAATCTTCGCGCTGCTGATATTTTGTCGAGAAACTAAATTTTTCAGAAACAGGGCTTTCCAAAAAAACGCGGTACAAATCATAATAAAAACTGCTCTGATTCAGCGTATCGCTTGTGGCCAAAGTGCGTTCGTTTTTCTCGCGTTCACCATAAACGCCTATTTTCCAATTATTTAAATTTTGAAACGTTTTTGAAAACTGAACTTTCGGTCGGAAAAAACGATTCCTTTCACCCAAAGCATCTGCCAGCAGCAAACTCCCTTCGGTGTTGAAATCCCAGCCGTTTCGATTGAGTTGCACTTGCGCAAAATGCCTGTTTCCATTGTACAAGGAATCCCGGAGAAAGCCACCAAATTGGTATTGCAACTGCCCTAAATTCAAGCGTTTCAGAATAAATCCGCCGCGGGCCAAGTGTTCGGTCGCCTTTGCCACATTGCCCACGCCTTGCACATTCGCCAGACTCCAATCCCTGAGAAACTCAGGATTTCGATAAGGATTCAAGGGCTGAAATTGCTGTTGCACAAATTCGTAGCCAATATCGGTGTCCACGCTCCAAAGGCTGTCCAATTTGAAACTTTTTCTGAAGCTGGAATAGGCCGCGATGCCTGTATCGTCGCCGCTATCGAGGTTAGAAAAGCGATTTTGATCGTTATTGCTGATAGCGAGTTCCGTTTGAAAGCCAGCATTTTTCCCAATTTGATATTCGCCACCGAGCGTAATCAATCGCTGTTGCTTGGGCGCAAGTAATTGAATAACAGGCTCGTAGTCGCCTCGTGGCTGACAAGTAATCGGATCAGGACTAATGAAACGATACACGCGTTCATTCGCAATTTGGGTATTGTCCAGAATATAATTGCCACGACCAGCGCCGACAAAAGAAAAACGTGCCGTGTACTGCGCCGAATCAGGATTGGTAGAATACACCAGCATCTGGAATACCTTGCTGCAAGGGATCGCCACTTCCTCCAATTTGTACAAAACCCGCGTGGGCGTAAACGCTAAAGTGTCAATGCTGGAAACCCGCGCCACGTCATCGCCCGCTTGTGAAAGGATACGTTTTTGCTCATCGCCGAGATTCTGTCCGCCTGTGCTGGTGCGGCTATCGCTTTGGTTGAAAATATTGCCATAGACGCGGAGTTTATCTTGTTTGTACTCGACATTCCCGGCGTAAAAAGAGCGCAAGTAATTCTGATCGCTGTATTCAAATTCTACAATGATTCGTGAATCTTTGGTAATCAGTCGTTTATTTGTGAAAATAATTTCACCGGTGTTATAATCAATAATGTAATCATCCTCGATGCCGCGTTGCAAGAGTTGCCCGTCGAGCCAGACTTTTTCGGTGCCGGAAAGGATAATAATGAATTGCTCGCCCTGGCTGCCCGTGAGTTTGTAAGGACCTTGATTGCCTTCCTGTTGCTGGATTTGATTGCGCGCAAATTGCCCTCTTGAAATAGCGACGCTGCCGCTGGTGCTGAGTGTACCTTTGCCCAGTTGACTAGTGTTGCTGACCGACGCGCCCTGCAAGCGTTTGAAATAATTCATAAAATAACTGTTGGGCCGTTGCAAATCATAGTCTCCGGCAATCAACTTGGAATTATTTTTTTTCAATTGAATAAAAATGCGATCGAATTCCTGGAGTTGGCGGGTATTGCCTTCGGGTTGGATGGGAATATTTTCGTCGGTAATGGCGGCCAGAATTTCAATACCATCGCCGATTTCACCTGCTAATTGCAGATTAAAACTCGAATTCAGCACCAAATCCTGGTTATTCCCAAAAGAAATGCCGCGCGCAAAGCTGCCATTATAATCCAATCCTTTAAAATCTATAAGTGACTCTTGCCGATCACTATAAGGATTATAATTAATAACAATATCACCATTATCGCGGCGCTGCGCCTGGGAGGTATCGAGTCGGGCGTAAGTCTTGCCAAGATTATAAGGCATTACACGATAACGTGCTACAAGTATTGAATCTACTGGCTTTTGCCAAATAATATCGGTATTAATGATAATATAAAAAGAAGTATCGAGCCGGATGCCATTTTGGAAAATTTCGACAGAATTTGGAATAATGGTCAGGGAATCAAGCGTTTGGCGAGGGAAGCTTACTGTGATCGTTTTGCTGCGCAAATTGGACAAGCCCTCGCGTTGTGCGACGGAAATGGTTGTTTCAAATAGTAATATGAGGAGCAAAAGTTTTCTCATTTCATTGGATGCCTGCTTCGCCTGCGGCAAGCCTACGGCGACCGAAGGATGCCAGACAAGTAGAATACAAACTTGATTCATGGAAGTTTTCAGGATAAAACGCAAAAACGACGAAGCTGTTACCTTGTGAATTGAATAAGGGAAAAATTGCCTGAGGGGCAGCGATGAATGAAAAGTTTTCGTTTTGCTTAAATCAAATCCCAATTTTTACCAAATGCTTATTTGTTGGAATACGTAATTTTGTACATACAAGAATTTTTAATTCAAGTATTTGTAAATCAGTACGCAATAAAAATTAAATCACTCGACTTGGCATTTTTGCAGGATTTATCTTTCGGTTTTTGTAAGTTCTATGTAAATATTTTGTAAAATTGCCACGCATTACAAGCAAATCAAACCTCAAATCCTAAAGGTTCGACTTTTTTAGAAACAACTCCAATTGTTCTTTGAAAGGCAGTGATTAACAAAAATCTCTAAGATACATTAGGGTAGTGCCTATTTTAACGCTATTCCAAACAAAAACGCTCTCGAATACTATTGAATCTATTAGCTCACCCCATGGCCAGGCGCTACTTTATAAAAAACTTTTATAATTATTTATTCACTCACAAATTGAATTAGTTTATGAAAAGACTCTTGACATGCTTAGTGCTGCTTTTAGGCTTTACAGGGCTTGCTCTGGCACAGCGCACTATCAAAGGCTCCGTCATTGATCAACTCGGCGAACCCCTCATCGGGGCAAGTATTTTGGTCAAAGGATCTACCGTAGGTACAGCCACAGACATTGATGGCAAATTTTCATTAGAATTACCCGAAGGAGGTACAACACTGGTGATCAGCTACACCGGTTATGGTACACGGGAAGTGGCAATAGGCACTTCCGATGATGTGTTAATCACGCTTTCAGAAGGTATCACATTGGATGAAGCCGTAGTAACGGCTTTGGGTATCAAGCGCTCGGAAAAGTCTGTATCTTATTCGGTTCAGACTGTTAAATCCGAAGAACTTAATACAATTCGTCAGACCAACCTGAACAACGCGATTGCCGGTAAAGTGGCAGGCGTACAAGTGCGTAGCCAGGCTTCTATGGCCCTTGGCCGTGATGCGGCTATCCGTATTCGCGGTGCAGGTTCCCTTTCTGACAAACAACCACTTTATGTTATTGATGGTACACCTACCCAATCTAATGATATCAACTTGGATGACGTAGAAAGCATTTCGGTATTGAAAGGCCCGAGCGCAACTGCCCTTTATGGTCAGCGCGGTGATGCTGGTGTAGTTGTAATCACTACTAAAAAAGGCGAGAAGAGAAAAGGCTTGGGTATCGAATTCAACCAAAGTTTCTTCGTAGATAGAATGTATATCCTGCCAGAATACCAAAATGAGTATGCAGGCGGTGGTGAATCTGAATTAACTCAATTCGAATGGAAAACTGGTATGCCTGAAGAATGGAAAGTATTGAACGGCAAATACTACCACGATTACTCGGATGACGCCAGTTGGGGACCTAAAATGGAAGGACAGGAATACATTCCTTGGTATGCTTGGTATCCAGATTCTCCCTATTTCGGAAAAACCGAACCGTTGGTAGGTCAACCTGATAATATTCGGGATTTCTATGAAACGGGTAGTACTTCGAATACGAATGTCAACTTGTCGCAAGTTGGAGAAGGCTATTCTACTCGCTTCTCACTGACGAACCAGAATGTGCAAGGATTGATTCCGAATACCAGTCTAAATAAGTATATTCTTTCGACACAGAGTTCGATTGATCTGGGTAAGTATTTCACGGCTGGTGTGAACCTCGCTTTCACGACGCAGGAAACCAACGCAGAAAACTCGGATGCTTATGCCAACTACTCCTCTGGTAACTTCAACCAGTGGTTCCACCGCAACCTGGATATGAACAAAATGCGCGAATTGAGTGGATTAAGATCACCGCAAGGGTATTTGGCAAGCTGGAATCATAACAACCCGGGCGCTTATCTTGGAAATGATGGTCCGCGTCAGTTTTATGGAGGCAATTACTGGTACAATCCATTTGACCTCTTTAACAATACCCAGTATGTCAATAAGCGCGAGCGCTTGGTGGGGGATATCAACCTGACATTTAAATTGAACGATCACTTTAAGATTGCCGGTTACTTGAGAAGAAATCAAATAAATACCAACTGGAATAATAAGCGATTCTATGATTTGGAAATAAGCGGCACGCAAACCGGTGAATTCAATCGCATTGAAATCGGTCAAACCAAGTCTATCGAAGATAACTACGAGGTTCTGGCTACTTATTTCAATCGCTTCGGCGATTTGAGCGTGGAAGCCAACGCCGGTGGTAACGTTCGGAGCGAAAGTTTCAGCCAAAATAGCGGAAACTCTAATAATGGCTTAGTAGTACCTGATTTATTTACCATGGCTAATTCTCGTAACCCGGCTTCTTTTAATGACTTCAGATCAGCCAAGAAGGTCAATAGCTTATATGCTCGCGGTTCGTTTGGTTATAAAGAAACGGTTTATCTGGAATGGTCAGCACGCAACGACTGGAGTTCCGCTTTGCCTAAGGATGCCAATTCCTATTTCTATCCTTCCTTCGGAGCCAGCTTTGTATTCAGCGAATTGACAGCGAATATACTGCCAATCCTTTCTTATGGTAAGTTGAGAGGTAGTTGGGCACAAGTAGGTTCTGACCTGCCTGCTTATCAGTTAGACCTTGCTTATACATTACAAGCGCAGCAGTTTAGTAGTAACCCATTAATGGCAACTCCTAACTTATTGATTGACCCGAATATCAAGCCTTCTCTGTCTTCTGCTTATGAAGGTGGTTTGGATTTGCGCTTCTTCCAGAATAAATTGGGATTGAGCTTTACTTATTTCAAGGAAGATAAAGAAGATGAAATCGTGGATGTTGCCGTTACGCCTGCCAGCGGTTTTACCACTAAAAAAGTGAACGCAGGTAAAATCACAAGAGATGGTATAGAACTCGCTTTGGATGCAACGCCGATTTCTGCAGGTTCTTTTGATTGGAATATCGGTATCAACTTCTCGAAAGTAAATTCTAAAATCGTAGAATTAGCGCCTGGTGTGAATGCCTTTGTTCAGGAAACAGGTACTTTTGGTACAACTTCAGGTGTTCAGTTGGTACATGCTGTTGGTGAAAGATGGGGACAATTGCGCGGTGGTGCTTTCAAAATGCTGAATGGTCAAAGAGTAGTAGATGCCAATGGCCGCTACGTTGCTGCACCTAACTCTTACCTTGGTAGCGTATTGCCAGATTGGACGGGTGGTATGTTCAACTCACTCACGTACAAGAATTTTGTATTCAACTTTAATGTTGACTTCCAAAAAGGTGGTAATTACTTCTCACTTTCTGATCACTGGGGTGTATTCTCTGGTTTGATGGAAAGAACAGCCGGCTTAAATGACAAAGGAAATCCAGTACGCGACGCAGTCGCCGATGGTGGTGGTGTTCATATTGTAGCTGTGACCGCTGAAGGTACTCCTGTTGACAAATATGTAGATGCATTTACTTATTTCCACGATTTCCGCAGCCGTCGTATCGCGGAAGAACACGTATATGACCTCAGCTTTATTAAACTTAGAGAAGTAAGCTTAGGATATCGCATTCCAGTAAATAAAGTGGGTGCACTCAATAAGTGGTTGCAAAATGCGACGATTTCTATCGTGGCGCGCAATCCTTGGTTGATTTATGCCAAGAACCGCGACTTCGACCCATCAGAAATTTCTAACTCTTATGGTGAGAATGGTCAGTATCCTGGCTCCCGTTCGATTGGTTTTAATTTAAAACTTGGATTCTAAAATCATTTATCATTGATGATTTACCATTAATGATGGAAATTATCTTGATGCAAATGCTTTATTTTTAACGAATTCAAAAAAAAGACTATCATGTTTAAAACAACTTATAATAAAATAATGCTATATGTCGCCTGCACTTTCATGGCTTTCGCTGTGAGCAGTTGCGATCCAGCTGATTTCGGGGATATTAATGAAAATCCCAATGCTACTTCTGTTCCGGTTACTTCGGCATTGCTGACCAACGCTATTGCGGGTATGAGTCAGGTATCTCTTACTGCCGGTAGCTATGCGCAATATGTAGCTGAAACCCAGTATCCTGGTGTATCTTTGTACGATGCAGTGTTTGGAACCTTCGGCAACCACAATGGCATTTTGTACGATTTACAAAATATCATCAATAATAATACCGACCCGGAGACGGCTGCCAAAGTATCGGTAAATGGTTCGAATAATAACCAGATCGCAGTGGCACGTATCATGAAGACCTTTATCTTTATGTATGAAACCGACCAGTTTGGTGACATTCCATATTCTGAGGCATTGAAGGGAGAAGCACAACCCGCTTATGATTCTCAGGAATCCATTTATGCCGGTATGTTCAAAGAATTGGACGAAGCGGTGAAGCAGTTTGATAACGGCTTGGCTGCTAAAGGTGACATCCTTTTTGGGGGCAATATTACGAAGTGGAAGAAATTTGCTAATACCCTCCGTATGATTTTGGCGTTGCGTGTATCAGATGCCAAGCCGGATCAAGGTAAAACCGAATTTAACGCAGCATTGACTGCCAGCGGTGGCGTGATCGAAAATAACAGCGATAATGTTTCCTTGGCTTACCCAGGTGGTGGATTCAACAATCCTTTTTTCAATACCTACAATGGACGTAAAGACTGGGCTATCAGTGATGTCATGTACAATGCCCTGAATGGTATCAATGACCGCCGCTTGAAGGCTTATGGAACTCCTAATGGCGCTGGGCAGATTGTTCCTGTGCCTTACGGTGTAACGCGCGACGAAGCAATTGCTTATACCAATGCGCATCCTGACTTTTCTTTTGTATTGGCTGCTGATTTCCGCAAGGATAACTCTCCGTTCGTATTCCTATCGGCGGGGCAAGCTTTTATGGCTCGTGCGGAAGCAGCGCAGCGTGGCTGGACAGGCGAAAATGTGACGGCTATGTTTAATGCAGGTATCAAAGCAGCTTGGGAGCAATGGAAAGTATTCGACCAGGCAGCTTACGATACTTATATTGCAGATCCGAATGTAGCGCCAGCAGCAGGAGATGCCTTGAAGAAAATCGGAACACAGCGTTGGATTGCTTTCTATCCAGATGGTTTCCAAGGATGGGCTGAATGGAGAAGAACCGGTTTCCCTGACCTGAAGCCTACACCTAATGCTACCAACAGTAGCAAGCAAATACCAAGAAGATACAATTACCCAACTACAGAACCTAACCTGAATAAAGCTAACTACGATGCTGCGGTGCAGCGCATGGGTGGTGATAATCAGGATGTGAAAGTATGGTGGGATAAGTAATCTTAGGAATACTTTACTTAAAGAATTGGCGATCAGGCTCTTGTAGAATCTGGTCGCCTTTTTTTTATCTGCTTTTCTGAAAATGAAGATAGGAAACTCGCCTTCGTTTACTATGGCGGGCGACCCACCTTCGTTTGCGAACTATGGTGGGTGATAAAAAAGAAAGGGCGATACAGATCGCCCTCTCCGATAGAAATCACCCGACTCTTGGTCTCTCCCTAGCGGGAAAGAACCCAAAAGAGATTCTTATATATCTTTAGCGCCAATAAAAATCGGCAGCCTTCAAAACTCTATACTCCGCGTTTCTTCAATCATACCGCTTTCATTACTTGCCCGAATCACTATAGTGTTCTTTCCGCGTTTTAGTTGAATCGTCGCTTGTAACTGTTTAGACGAAGAATCGAAGGAAAAGTCATCAAATTCTCGGTCATTTACTAAAACTTTAACATTTTCCTTGCCAGAAACGTTCTCTAGTTTGGCAATTATTGTGCTGTTGCCCACTTGAGGGCGCAGCGGATTCACCGTTGGTTGCGAAATGGACTCAATTGTAATAATCGGCCCTGCTCCCGCTTCAAATATAATAAAAGTTTCGGTTTCGTTACTTCCACCTTTATTTTCTGCTTTGATGCGAACCGTATTTTTTCCAGGCTGCAAATTTAATACAGAACTTAACTTTTTACTACGTCCGTCGTAATTAAATTCTGTCCACTCTTTGTCATTTACCCACATTATCAATTCATTACGGCCTGCTACGTTGATCGCATTCGCTTCGATGTTATAACTTTTTTCTTTTACAACAATTCCTGATTTAGAAGGTTGAACAAAATGCACGCTTGGCGCCAGCAGTTGCACATTTTTTAACATAAATATGACTTTTGTGGTGGCTTCGGCGTGGCCATCTTCATTTTGTGCGGCGATCGTAATGATATTTTCACCGGCTTGTAAATCAACAACACTACTGAAATTTTCACCATTTAATTCAAAATCCGCAATTGGCTTGCCATTCAGCTTGAATGAAATACTGCGTTTGCTACTCATATTGGTGATGGTTGCTTTTACAGTAGCCTTATTTGACTCGGTCGTACTGCCATTTGCAGGTTCTGTAATGCTTACAGTTGGCGGCTTTGAAATTCGATAATGCAAGGTCACACTGGCTTCAGCGCTACCGCCCTGATTGCTGCCACGCACCAACACCGAATTGTCGCCTTCTTTCAAATTTATTACGCGAATCACCACTTCGCCGGTTTTAGGATCAAAATTAAACACGCTGTAATTTGACCCATTTACTTGCACCGTCACATTATTTTTGCTATCCACATTTTTCACGCTGGCGCGCACAACGTAATTATTCTGTGAAAGATTGAATGGCGAACTCGCAGGATCAAATATCGTTACAATTGGTTTTTGAATTGGCTGATAATCAACGCTGACGCTGGCTTCATCCGATCCATCGGCATTGCTCACGCGAACTGTGATGGTATTGTTGCCTTCGCGTAAAGCGATATTTGCACTCAAATCATTGCCACTCAACTCGAAATTTGTTACCAAATTACCGTTGATACGCACCGTCACTTCGTTGCGGTTATTCACATTGGTCAAACGCGCGCGGAGATTGACATTCGCAGATTCACTCATGCTATTGTTCGCTGGAGCGCTAATGTTCACCGTTGGCGGCATCGTGCGGCGGTAACGTATATTGATCTGATCGCTGGCGTTTCCGGCGCTGTTTTGTGCTTCTACACGGATCGTATTATTGCCTTCCGAAAGATTCACATTTGCTGTTATTTCCCGACGATTTTGGTCAAAACTAAAGCTAATTGTGCTTCTGCCATTGATTACCAGGTTAATCTGATTTTTGGTATTCACATTTTCCACGCTGGCGCGAATAGAGGCCGCGGCGTTGCTGGTTTCAGAATTATTATTTGGACTTGTAATTTTCACAAAAGGCAATTGCAATTTGCGGTAGCGAATGTTTACCGATGCTTCGTCAGAGCCATCTCGATTGGTCGCTTTGACGCGAATCGTATTATTGCCTTCGATGAGATTCACATTAGCGGTAAGCTGCCCGCGACTAAAATTAAAATCATACGTATTTTGACCATTTACAAATACTTCAATCTGATTTTTATTGTCAATATGTTCAATCGAAGCGCGCAGTTCGGTGGAAATATGCTCGGTTTCGCTGTTGTTCGCAGGAGCATTGATACGCACTACGGGTGGCTTCGGAACTACAATTATATCTTCGATTCTACGAATCGCCACGCTTTGCTGGTCTTCACCGTCACGATTGATCGCGCGGATAACGATGTCATTATTGCCAAATACCAAATTTACATTGGCGGAAAGCCTGCCATTTCGAGTATCAAAAGTAAAATCGCTGCGGCGAGTACCGTTTAGAATAAAACTAATTTCATTGCGATTGCTCACATTGGTGATCGTCGCTTCAATACGGGCCGATGCCTGGGGTGTGCTGCTGCTGGCACGCGTAGGCTCGGTGATGCGCACTGTTGGTGGATATTTAGGTTCTGGCAGAGGCTCTTGATAAATGATGACCACTTCGTCGCGGGCTTCGCCGGCGCGGTTGCGTGCAGTAATGATAAGGGTATTAGCGCCATTATCCAAGTTTATATCGGCAATTGCATAACCCTTGATGGCATCGTAATCAAAATTCCAAACCGTGCGTCCGTTTTGCGTCCAGGTGATATCGCTTTTGTTCTCCGCATTGCGTACCTGAGCAGTCACGCGGGCAGTATTGAAGCGGCTTTCCACTCTATTACCTGTTGGTTCTATAATATCCACAATCGGTAACGGAATTCTTAGTTCTCGGATAATGCTTACTTCGGCAGCGTCGCTACCGGCGGTGTTTCTGGCGCGGATTTCTACTCGATTGTCGCCTTCGCGCAAAGCGATATTGGAACGCAAAATCCCATTTTCAAAGATAAAATCACGATCTACGCCATTCACAGTGAAGATCACGTCGCGGCGGTCAGAGACGTTTTCAATTGTAGCACGTATACCATAATCGCTCTCTTCGGCGCGGTAGGTGCTGGTAGAAGGATTCGTAAAACGCACGCGTGGCGATTCCACACGGGGTTCGTTCACAATTTCATCCCGATAAACCAGGATTACCATTTCTCGGTCTTGCCCATATTCGTTGCGGGCAACGATGGTAACTTCATTTGTACCAGGATTCAGAAGCGCGTCAATCGAAAAACGTCCATTGCGATAATCGAAAGGCACCGAACGGTTGTTGACAATGCAGTCCACATCGGCGGCGCTATTGATGTTGCGAATATTGGCAATCACCAAACCATTGCCGCTATTGGTTGTATAAGGCGAACCCAAAGGGGAAATAATTTCAATCTCTGGCAAGCGCACAATCGGCTCTTCTTTCGCAGGATTGATCGTCCAGCGCAAACCCAAATTGGTATAATGATATAAATCATTATTTGGATCTGCAAAACGCTGACCATCAAGCGCATCCGTGCCACTGAAGGTCAAGCGATGCCCACCATAAATCAGGAAATTTTTGGATAATTGCAAGCCCAATTCCAAACCCAGCGAAGGCATAAATTTTATACTGCCATTATCTTCATTGCCATCGGCAACGGTTTCGTAATCACCATCCAATAAGCGCTCCAATTCATTGCGGATACTCTTATTGCTGCGGGTTTCGTTGATATTGGCGTAGCCTTCAAAATATTCGTTTCCGTTTACATCGGCCTGATCGGTTGTGGCTTTGAACCAATCCAATCCAATTCCACCGAACAAGCCGACGTGCACGCCTGTGCGCTCACGCAATTGATTCAAAGTAATTAGACCTTCCAAGCCCAATTCGGCCGTAGTCGTTTTATGATTTTGATAGACAAAGCCTCGTGGCTCTTGTAAATCAACAGGATAAGTGGTGTAGTCGAGCAAGCCCATACCATTCAAGGTGAAGTTTTTATCAATATCAAAATCACGCAAAGCGTCCAAGCCATATTGGCGCATATATAAAAAGCGTCCGCGCAGATCAAAGGCCAAAGGTGTGCCAGGCCGGTAGTACAAATTCTTGCCCAGTGTAGCGCCGAAGCCAAAGCCATCTGTTTTTGCTTTTATATCACTGGATTGGTAAGCAAGGCCGGCATTGAGTCCAAAAGTCCAATAACCGGGCGTAAGGGGCGTCGTGCTTTGCTGTGCGGAGGCGGCGTAGCCCAGGCATAGCGCAAGCAACAAAATGTAGATGTTTCGGATGGTTTTCATACTGTTTTTGTTTATGGTTTCAAGTTTGAAGTTTGAAGTTTCATGTTTGGATGATGGGGTGATAAGTTGAAAGGTTGATTTTACAGTCATTAGGTTCAACTTTTCAACCTTTCAATTTCAATTACAATCAAGACCGACGAAAATAAGCATAAGTTACAGCTCGCAAGAACAATATATATTTGAATTTTAACACAAGTGATTTTTGATAAAATGCTGATTGATAATTTTTTATAAAGATAAAAGAGCGATATGAAAAATGTTAAAATTTTGCCAGAAAGGCGAGCGGTTTAACGAGACTTTAAAGAAAAAGGGAATTTGATAACAGAAATTTATATGCGCGTTAGCGGTAAGGATTTTCAATTTTTAAAAGGATTGACAATTTGTAACTTACCTTCAATGACTTGTCCGTCCTGCAAATCTTCGGAGTAAAGCGTTGTGCAATCTGTTTCCAAAGCAGCAGTAATGATGAGGCTGTCATAATAAGAAAATCCATATCGTTCAGAAATGCTACAGGCTTTTGCGATTGTCCTGATGATAATGCTATGAATCTCGTAATTTTTAATAATTTCAACAATTGCTGTTTGAATGTCACTCCATTCTGCTTTAAATTTTTTGCGGTAGGCAGATATGAATTCATTTAGCACCTGAATACTAATGATTGGATAAGGAAGAAAATTAAGTAAGTCTTGAGCAATTAATTGCTTCTCAGGAAAAGAATTGGTATGCGAATAAATAATAATATTTGTGTCAATGAAAGATTTAGCGCTCGTTGAGTTCATCCCGATTGAATTTGAAATCATGAGCATTAACTTTTATGGTCGTAAATGTTCTGTTTCCTGGAGCAGCGGGGGTAGTTGTAGCCTCATCTAAGCTAAATAGAATGATTTCGACCTGCCTGCCAATGTATTCTTCAGGAACAGGAACTTGTATGACGTTATTTTCTACTGTAAGGATGGTGCGAATCATGTTTTTTAATTTTTTCAAAAATACAACAATTTGCACTACCAAAGCATTCCATCTTTCCAAAAAAATGTATTTTAGCGAAAATTCGCTATTGCTTTAATAGTACTTCGTACCTCGTAAATCTAATTTATGACCAATCCTTATCCACATTTATTGCAACCGCTTGATTTGGGCTTTACTACGCTGAAAAACAGAGTATTAATGGGTTCGATGCACACTGGCTTGGAAGAAACGAAAGGCGGCTTTGAAAAAATGGCGGCGTACTTCGCGGAGCGCGCGCGCGGGGGCGTGGGCTTGATGGTGACGGGTGGCATTCCACCGAATCGGCAGGGCTGGCTGACGCCGTTCGGGAGTAAATTATCCACGCGGGGCGAGGCGCGGAAGCATCAGATTGTGACGAAAGCGGTACACGACGCGGGCGGCAAAATTTGCCTGCAAATCCTGCACGCGGGGCGGTACGGGTATCATCCTTTGGCGGTGGCACCGTCAAGTATTAAATCGCCGATTTCGCCATTTAAACCCTGGGCGTTGACGAAAATGGGCATTGAGCGGACGATCCGGGCGTTTGTGCGCTGTGCGGCGCTGGCGCAGGAGGCGGGCTACGATGGGGTAGAGGTGATGGGCTCGGAGGGCTATCTGATCAATGAATTTATTGTGTCGAAAACGAATAAACGCACCGATCAGTGGGGCGGTAGTTTTGAAAATCGCATTCGCTTTCCGGTTGAGATTGTCAAAAGAATTCGCGAGAAAGTCGGAACGAATTTTATCATCATTTATCGCTTGTCGATGCTGGATTTGGTGGAGGACGGCAGTAGTTGGGAGGAAGTAGAAAAATTAGCCCTGGAAATTGAAAAAGCGGGGGCGACGATTATCAATACCGGCATTGGCTGGCACGAGGCGCGGGTGCCGACGATTGCCACGATGGTGCCGCGGGCGGGTTTTGCGTGGGTGACCAAGCGCTTGATGGGGAAAGTCAACGTTCCTTTGATTACGACCAATCGAATTAATAATCCTGAAACCGCCGAAAAAATTCTCGCCGATGGCTGCGCCGATATGGTGTCGATGGCGCGACCCTTTCTTGCGGATCCATATTTTGTGAAAAAAGCGATGGACAATCGGGCAGATGAAATCAACACCTGTATTGCCTGCAATCAGGCTTGTTTGGATCACATATTTGTCAGAAAGACAGCGAGTTGTCTCGTTAATCCCCGCGCTTGCCGGGAGACGGAATTGAATTTAATTCCCATTGCCAAAAAGAAAAAAATTGCGGTGGTTGGCGCGGGTCCGGCGGGCTTGGCATTTGCTACGACGGCAGCGGAGCGCGGGCACGAGGTGCATTTGTTTGAAGCGGATGCTCAGATCGGTGGGCAATTGAATATGGCGAAGCGCATTCCCGGCAAGGAAGAATTTTATGAAACGCTGCGGTACTATGCCAAAATGATTGAAAAATGGGGCGTTCATTTGCATTTGAATACCAGGGCGGATGCGGTTTTGCTGCAAAATTTTGACGAAGTGGCGCTGGCAACGGGCGTAAGTCCTCGCCAAATTAAAATCGAAGGCATTGACCACCCCAAAGTGCTGAGTTATTTGGATGTTTTAAAATATGAAAAGCCGGTTGGTAAATCGGTGGCGCTAATTGGCGCGGGCGGCATTGGCTTTGACGTCGCGGAATTTTTGACCCAGGAAGGCGAATCGCCCAGTTTAAATGTCGAGGAATTCATGCAGGAATGGGGCGTGGATATGAGCTATCAACAGCGCGGCGCATTGACAAAACCGAAGCCGGAAGCATCCCCAAGACAAGTTTTTTTATTACAACGTTCCAAAGATAAACCCGGCTACCGCCTGGGTAAGACCACTGGCTGGATTCATCGCACGAGCTTGAAAATGAAGCAAGTACAAATGTTTAGCGAAGTCGAATATCATAAAATTGACGACGAAGGTTTCCATGTCACCATCAAAGGTGAACCGCAAATTTTAAAAGTGGATAACGTCATCGTTTGTGCCGGGCAGGAGCCGATGCGGGAATTGTATGAGCCTTTGCAGCAACTAAAAATTCCTGTTCACTTAATTGGCGGCGCGTACGAAGCAGCAGAGTTGGATGCTAAACGGGCGATTCGGCAAGCCTATGAAATAGCAATTTCTATTTGAAGTACGGAATGATGGAATATTGGAACGTGACTTTGGAAAATTGGCTGCGTCAAAATGGAAAAATGAAGTAGATGCAGCGCAAGAATATCAATCGGGGCTACCAGGAATTGTAAGTGTGGCAAGATGCAAAGGAGTTGTATAAATTGACCTGCGAAATTATAAAGGGATTTCCGTTTGATTATAAAAAAGTAGTGGCGAATCAAATTGGCTCGATAGATTCTATTCAACGCAACATCGCCGAAGGCTACTGCCGCAAAGGCATAGCAGAATATCTTCAATTTCTCAACTTCGCACTTGGTTCACTCGGCGAATCGGTTTCCCCCATGCGCGTGTACAAAGATGCGAATCAAATCAAAGACCCTGATTTTGAAAGTTGGGATCAACTTGCTTTTAAATTAGAAAACAGCCTAATCAAACTCATCAAACGCCTCCAGGAAAAGAAAAAAACTGGCGATTGGGACGACTCCTTCGCCGACCCGTAAATGCTCTATTCCAACCCTCCAATATTCCACCATTCCATCATTCCAATTTTTTCCTTTTCCACCGTTTATGCGACCACAACCAATCGCTTGGATTTGCACGAATGGATGCTTCTAATTTTTTAGCAAAAAGCTTCGTGATTTCGCCCTCCTGAAATTGGGATGAATCCCGACACAATTCACTCAGTGTCAATTCATAATAACCCCTTTTCACGCGCTGAAGATCGCAGTAAAAAACAGGATAATTGGTGCGCCGAGCAATTTTGTCAATACCCGGCAAAAAGGGTGTATCCTGATGCATAAATTCTATCCAATGCGCATTTTGAACATCCGAAGGCGATTGGTCAGCAATAAACAAAAAAGCGCAAGGCTCATTTTTATATTGGGCGATCGCTCGGCCTACCTGATTCATGGCAGCCAATCGCACACCCCAGCGGCTTCTTCGGTTGTTGAAATAATCATCTACTGCCTTGGTATTGATGGGTTTATAAACAGCTACCATCTGATGCTTCATCACCAAAGCAATACAAAATAAACCCCATTCCCAGTTGGCGAAATGCACACCGCCTAAAATAGCACTTTGCCCCTGGTAGAAATCTTTTTCTAATAATTCCATCCCAACGAAGCGATGCCGTTTCAAAAATGCCTCCTGACTAAGGGTAAATCCTTTAATCGTTTCTAAAGTAATATCAGACAAGTTTTTATAGAAACCACGTGCAATCCGGCGGATTTCTTCGGGCGATTTCTCTGGAAAAGATTTGGATAAATTCTCCATCACAACCCGATAGCGATATTTCAACAACCGGTAAAAAATAAAAAAAAGAAAATCAGACATCAAATACAGCATCCAAAAAGGGATGAGTGCAAATAAATTCATCCATAAAACCAGTAGATGATACCTAAATCGTTTCATACCCTTGACATTTTTACATTTTTTTCGCTATATTGCTGCACTTTCTCCTTGACACAGAAGTATCTATACAATATCACTACCCCTGCTCATGAGAAAGTTTCTATGTATCGCTTCGATTTTTCGACCCCGAAACCTGTAAAAGGGCATCTGTAACAACACACAACTTTGAAAAGGAAAGGCATCGCTTGCTTTTGAATGGCAAATTTCATACAATTTGCGGCATCCCTTTCATTTGTCAACTTTTACAGGGTACTGTCAATCCTGCAAAAAAAAACAATAATTATGAACGATTTATGCTAAAAACGTAGCTTGTTTTTAGCGTAAGCAAAAGTACAATAATCTTTGGCGATGATCAGAACGCGCGGCAAAGCCCGCTGATACAGAGGTTTCGATGTTGGCATCGCCGAAGTAGAATGTAATCCCATTGTGAACATATTCAAAACGATTGACTGCTATGCAAATCATTAGAACCATCCTTGCCGACGACCAACGCATTTTTTTGGAAGGGATGAAAACCGTGCTAAGCCGATCTGAAAAATATTGCTTTGACATAGTTGGGGTAGCCCACGACGGCGAAGAACTTTTGCACATGATTCGGCGAAAACCTATTGAACTATTAATATTGGACCTCAATTTAGCCGACAAAGATGGACTGGAGGTCATGAGCTCCATCGCACGCGAACGCATTCCTGTACAAATTCTGGTGTTCACCGTTTATGACGAACCCAAAATTATAAAATCGGCGCTTAAAAATGGCGCAAATGGCTACATTCTCAAAGATCGGGGTATCGAAGAATTATTTTTCGCCATTGAAGAAGTTTTAAACAACCAAACCTACCTCGGCGAAGGCGTGCAATTAGCCGAAAATAATCACCATCGAACCGTACCGGGCAAACAACAAACCGATTTTCACCTCGAAGACCGTTTTGTGAAAAAATACCACCTCACCAAGCGCGAGATGGAAATACTTCGCCTCATTACCCATGCCCTCAGCAACAAAGAAATTGCTAAAGAATTGTATATCAGCGATCAAACCGTGAGCGTGCATCGAAAAAATATCATGCGCAAGCTGGGCGTGAGCAATACCGCAGGGCTTATCAAAGCTGCCTATGAGTTCAGTTTGGTGTAATTGAGTTAAACAGGCATAATAGTGTATAGGCTTAAGCCTAACTCTTTTGTTTTAAAGTCTTTACGTCTTTACGTCTTTACGCCTTTACGCCTTTACGCCTTTACGCCTTATTAGTAATTATTTGTCTTTAAGCCTTTACGATCCTTTATGCCCTAAGCCTTAGTAGTATTTATTTGTTTTTAAGCCTTTTCTTAACGTTTTATTAAAAAATACCTTTTTTGGGGTATGCAAACCCGATCAGAGTGCACTATATTTGTACCGTTGAAGAGACTCAATTTTAGATATAGCAACTATATACATACTTAATAAAACATAAGCTTTGTGAGCACCTATACTCAGGTTTTAAAAAATTCTTGTCAGTACTTGACATTTTACGATATTCTACCGTACCTTTGTGCGGCATTAAAAAAGAATCCCATGACTAAAAACAATTACTCCTCGCTCCTCGGAGCATTTCTTGTTATTTATCCTAAAGGCATATCACGCAATACTATTCCTCAATATATATACCGATTTTACTAATTTATTTTTCGTGCGGAATTGCAAAAAGAGTAATTTCAGCATGAGGATTCAAATATTTTATCATATATTTGCGGGGCTGCGAAAAGTCGTAGCTCGAAATTCTTGAAAAGATTGTATTCGTTTTCCAAAAAGTAATAATCTCGACCTAAACCAAAATTTTCGCTTCCTAAATATTTAAAATAGACGAACCCAAATTGACGACAACAAAACCAGGAAGCACAAAACTTTAATTTCTAAAGTCTGAAAGTCTCTTATCTGACTTCTGACTTCTCAAACAAGGCTATTATTTAGCGCTATCATAATCATAATTTTTTAACCTAATTCTAAACAAATTGTAATCTTATGGGAAAAACGAATTTTACTTTCGTTCGACCATTCTTAATGGTCTTGCTTGCCTTTTTTGGCATGCAGAGCCTCTCCGCACAAGATTGTAACGTTTTGATCGCAAATAGTGCGACCTATACGGTACCAAATTGTGAGCAGGGAGCTACTGTTCCTTATTCCTTCTATGTATTAGACTCTCAGTTTGACGATTGCTTTTCTTCTAACTTTACTCCTAATGAGCTTCTGTTCGATACAGACGGCGTATTAGCTGCTGCTGGCATCACTGCTACGTTAGACAACGTAGGCGGAGATGATACAGAAACAGGAGGAGAAGAGTCAGTATTAGTAGGTTACTTACTCAGCGGCTTAAACGCTTCGAATGCAGGTGAGTACACCATCACGATTGCCTATGATACGGATGGCGACGGCGATGATCAAGACGAGCCACAAGTAGAAGTGAAGATTACCGTGTTAGCACAACAGCCAACAACGGATTATGAAGACCTATCTTGTACAGGTACGGTGAACATCAAGTTGAATCAATACTGTGAAGCAAACCTAAGAGCATCGCAGTTATTGAATGGTGCCTTGGTGTGCGATGATGACTTCGATGTACACGTGGTGTATGTAGAAGGCAACCGTTCTTACATCAACGAAGATGGTCACATTTCTGATCCATTCATTTACCACCAAAATGGCGGTACATACGAAAAGAACCTAGACAAGGCTTGTATCCAGTACATCTATCGTGTATACTACGAAGGAGACTTAGTATGCTGGGGCTATGTGAACGCAGAAGACAAGAGCGCTCCGATCTTTGAATACTGTCCAAGTGATAAGTTTTATGGACAGCGTTCAT
>JANRME010000038.1:0-9137 GCA_033761835.1 Saprospiraceae bacterium | reverse complement strand
TTCTGTTGCGTACCTACGGCACGCTAGGGTGTGGTGTTTCATAATTTTCTACCGATATATTGCCCCTATAGGGCAAAGGTTCACAGATTTTGTTTTCCTATCGTAGGATAGCGTTTTAAAATTGCCTGCTGCAATGTCATTTTTGCCTATTTTGCTTTCAAAAACAGGAGCTATCACTTTTTAGGAGGCATTTTCGGCCTCGTTTGTGCTGACAATATGCTTATATTTGGCTCATATCCGATTCATAAATCCGACTTTGAGCACCTAAAATCATCCAAAAATGAAAATCACCCTCCGCATCTTAAAATGGTTGGCATTAAGCATGCTCGGATTGTTATTGCTCGTCTTTTTGTTACTCGCATTTGAAAATGGCGCGCGATCTGTCGAGTTGAGCGAAGCAGATAAAAAAGCCATCCAACCACAAAAGACGTTCGACGAGGTGATTGAATCCAGCCATTATGATTCCCTGTTAGCGATTTATGGAAAGAACAAGACGCTTGCCCCGGGCTTTGAACTGCAATGCCTGCTAGCCTTGTCGCATTACCCGGAATTGAAAGACGCCCGTATTGAATTTCGCGTGGAGCCTGCATTTTTGCCCCTTGCTTCCCGACCTGACCCATTAAGTTTGCTCTTTCCGTGGAAAAAACGTACGTATTTGGTGATCATCAGTAATCAATCCAAGGATTTTTTTGAGCCTATCCTTTTAAAAAACACGCCTTTTAATGACCAGATTGGGATTGTCGGGCACGAATTGGGGCATACGCTCTTCTATCAGGATAAAAGCGCTTTACAATTGGCGGTTATCGCTTACAAATACCAATATAACGAGCGCTTTTCGACAGTATTCGAGCGAGAAACGGATAAAAGAGCGATCGCGCATGGCTTGGGTTATCAAATGTATGATTTTGCGTATTTTGTGCGGCGGGCATTTGGGCAATCGGAGGCATCCATCGAGGCAGAAACGGGTGATATGTACCTGAGTCCGAAGGAAATCTTAAAAGAAATGGGGAAATATGATTTTTATGATAAGGTTGTTCAAAAATAAATTTTGCTTGGCACAAAAACTTTACGAAGGATTTTTGTCTTGTAGGGATGCCAGAACGAATTTCCTGCCTTTAATTTTTTGACAGATGAAGCCGAAGCTACTTACTCGCTCACCGATAGAGAGCTACTGACCCATGAAGCATAAAATTGTACTTGTGCCTTTTCTGTTTGAAATTTATTTCCTACCAAAATACGATCTACTCTATATTAATAGTTCACTAATATAGTTTATCAATGAAAATCACCCTTCGTATCTTAAAATAGCTGGCGTGGAGCGTGCTTGGGTTGTTGCTGCTGGCATTTATTTTATGGGCATTTGAAAACGGCGCTCGGTCTGTAGCATTTCCCATTCCAACAGCGTCTCTCGAGGAGGGCGTTGCGCCAATATCACTCCCCATTTCCGAGTCCTTATCAGAGACTCGATTTTAACGGAAATATCATTTCGCCTTTTACTTTTTTATTACCGCATCACCGTCACACTTCCTGCTGCCACTTTTTCCTCGCCTTCGCATATATAGCGAACGCGGTATAAAAATACACCAGAATTAGTATCGGTATCTTTGAATGCGCCATTCCAATGCGTGAAAGGATCGGTCGTAAAAAATACACGCCCCCCCCAACGGTCGAATATTTCAAAAGAAATCAATTCGCGCAGCGCAAAAGGATTGCTAATGCCATAGGTATCGTTCAGTCCATCGCCATTGGGCGTAAAAGCTTTGGGTAGAAAGACAGTACCGCAATCTAAATTATCAGGATCAACTACATTGATGCGAATCGTATCGGTGGCGATACAGGAAGCAACATTATCAGAAAGTCGAAGGGTATAAAACTGAATACCAGGCTTATCAGGAGTAATGATCGGATTGGAGTTGTTCGGAAAATCCACACCTGTTGTAGGTGACCAACTAAAGCCCGTAGCACAGGTACTCGAAAGGTTAATTTGCACAGAGCCTCCGAGATAGAGCAATGTATCCCGATTGACAATCATATCCGGCGCATTGTAAAGCCCGCGTGTTTCCAATTCATCCAAGGCACGAAAGTACACCCTAAATTCGTCAATAAGGCCCGAAAAACGCGATTCATTGGCGCTAAGGCAATCGCTTCCGCCTATAAAAAGCGGCCCGTCATTCAAAATATTGATACGACTATTAGAAAGCAGTTCCTGGCGAAGTTGCCCGTTGATATACAAGCGCACGCGCGTACTTTGGCGAATGATCGTCACGTGATTCCAACAGGTGTTGGGGTCTAATTTTTCAACAAAAGAGACACTTTTACCAGCGTTTTCGCTAAATAGAACATTCAATGTACGGGAACTTGGCACATAGCGAATATAAAAGGAATTATCCGTGCCACAATCCGACCTACGCTTGGAAACGAGATATTGCGAGCCGCCCAGCCCAATAGCTTTGAAATAAAAGCTAAGTGTAAAATCTTCGGTATCAAACTCCTGTGTGATGGGGCCCAAAAAGGCGATTTGATCGTTTGCCCCGTTCAATTGGAGCGCCCCGCCCAATACACCGCAGCCGTACGTAGGATTACCTTCAGGGATGCCAGCATTGGCAGTATTACCTGTGGCATCAGCTACGCCAGAATTGAAAGGATAATACGCAACCAATCCAACGTTGGTTTGTGCGAATAAAACATTGAAAATGAGCAAGAAAAAAAGGATAAATCGGTATTTCATGGGAAATATTAAATGATTGACCATTGATAATCCACCCTTGATAAATGCAAAAGGGAAATTGATTTTACCGTAACATTAAACGTCGAGAGCGGGGCAATATTTTTTCAACCGAAAAGATTAGAAAGATCACCCATGCCCGGCGGCATCATTTTTTTGAGCATATTCTGAGCTTCAGCGGCTTCTTTTTCGGCTGCCAATTCCAGGACGCGATTGATAGCTACCAGCAGCAAGTCTTCCACTTGTTCTGAATCTTCCCAATCAAGCTTATTTTTATCAATCGCAATATTCATAATTTGCCGATTGGCGTTGGCTACCACTTTTATTGCGCCTCCGCCAGCTTCCGCTTCCACTGTGATATTCGCCAATTGCTGGCGCATTTCCTTTTGTTGTTCTTCTATATTTCCGAAAACGTTTCCAAACATAATTGATCGCTTTTTGAATGCAAAACTACCTCCTTTTGAGGAGAATTTTTATGTTTAAGAAACTTTCAAAGCATCACAATTTCTCAATTTCCTAATTTCCCAACGCCTTAACGCCCCAATCTGCTACCCACTACCTCGTCCAATATATAAAAAACACTAATGCCAGCAAAAAAATACCAATCGTTAGCCTTAGGATTCCCATTCGCGCTGATACCATCGAGGTAATCAGAAAAAATAGCGCGCGAACCAAATTCTGCTGTTAATACAAAATCCTGCATAAGATCAAGGCGCAAGCCTACAGTAATCGGCACAGCCAGAAAAGTGGAAACCGCATCGGGTTCGGGTATTTTATTTCGATCATCAGAAGGGACGAATAAATCCATATTAGCCATCGAAACACCCAATCCTACCGAAAAAAAAGGACTATATTGGCGAGAATATAAGCCGGTATTGCCGTAGCGGTTTGTACCAAAAAAATTCCATTCGGAGTGAACGGCTAATTCTACCATACTTCCTTTGACCGACCAATCGCGGTCGCCTTCTTGGTAGTTTGGGCGGTTACGGTCGTTACCAGAGTATTTTCCCCAGGTAACGGTGCCGCGAATGCCAAAGTTGGAGTTGAACAAATAACGATACGCACCTCCAATAGCCGGTTGGGTTTCGTTGGCGGCTACTGGCGAAGGTGCCAGGTCTCCCTGATACTGTGAAACACCTACAAAAGCACCAATTTCTTTACTTCGTTGAGCAGAAAGCAAAAATGGAAGAATAAATAGAATTGAAGTTAGTTTTAGCGTGTTCATTTTGTTTGAGTTTATGTTTTTGGGAATATAAGGGGATAATTTACTCCGAATATTTTGATTTGGCAAGATGCCTCAATTTTTAAGCATTACATGCTAAATACGCGACAATTTCGGCAGGGATTTATCTGCCCTGAAACAAAATGTCGAATAGAAAGTTTTCTTTGAAATATGCCTTCCAGCCATTTTTTTTACATTTGCAAGGCTCTTAAAAAACAAAGACATTAGATAACCGATTATCATAAATTTGAATATTATGCCATTGGATCAAGTAGATGCTGACAATATGGGCTCGGATGGCAGCGGTAGAGAAATGTCCTTTCTCGATCATTTAGAGGAATTGCGCTGGCATATCATTCGCGGGTTACTCGCTGTTGTAGTTGGAGGAATTGTACTGTTTATCTTTCAGGATTGGCTGTTCAATTCTGTTATTTTTGGCCCTAAAAATGAGAATTTTATTTCTTATCGAGTATTCTGTTGGATATCGCAGGAATTAAGACTCGGGGAAGCTATGTGTATGCGACCTCCGAAGTTTACCGTTCAAACGGTGGGTGTCGGTGAACCTTTTATTACCGCTATCAAAGTGTCCATGATTGGTGGGGTTGTGATTGGGTTTCCCTTTATTTTTTGGGAAATATGGAAATTCATTCGGCCGGGGTTATACCCCAAAGAGCGCAACGCGACCAATGGCGCGGTTTTTGTCTGTTCTATTCTGTTTATCGTTGGCGTTTTATTTGGTTATTTTATCGTTTCTCCTTTTGGGCTTCGGTTTTTAGTAGGATATTCTATTCCAGGCGTTTCGAATAATCCTACCCTTTCTTCGATGATTAATTATATGATTATGTTTACCCTTCCCAGCGGCTTGATTTTTGAGCTGCCGGTTGTCGTGTATGTGTTATCGAGGATTGGCTTGGTAACACCCGCCGATATGCGCAAGTATCGTCGGCACGCGATTGTTGCTATTTTGATTATTGCTGGAGTGCTCACACCACCTGATGCCGTTACGCAGTTTTTAGTCGGCATTCCACTTTTGGTTTTATATGAAGTGAGTATTCTGATTTCTGCGAGAGTCGCTAAACAATTGGCGAAAAAAGAAAAAGAGGAGTCGCTGACATAAGGATTGATTGAATAATTGGATGATTGAATTTTATGCAAAGAGTTTCCACAAATTTGACTTTATTTTATAAATTATTTATTCCGGTTTTTTGGTTGTCTTTCGCCGGAGCGGCTACGATTGCTACCTTAGCGCTTAGCAAGGACAGTATATTGCGTATTATTGTACCAGCGATTTATTTATTTAGTATTATATTATTATACTTTACTTTATTTCGGTTGAAACGCGTAGAAATGGGCGATGAGGCAATTTATGTAACCGATTATTTCCGGCATTTCCAATATCCATATAATAATATCGAAAAAATAACCCACCAAAATTATTTAATATTACAAACCGCTACCATCCACTTACACACGCCCGGTTCTTTTGGTAAAAAAATGGCTTTCGTACCCAGCAAATCTTTATATAAAATTTTTTGGGAATCGCATCCTGAATTAAAAGCAATGCTTATAAAATAATAAATATCTTTCATATTATACATATAAAATAATAAAACTGAGCAACAAACTCGATTATTTAAAGTTAATTACTTTAAAAGCTCTATTCAACCCTATTATCGAGAAAATAATAGTCATGCTCGAAAAAGTAACCATCACTGGCTACCGTACGCGTAAAGAAATTGCGGAAATCCTAGATATTTCTCAACGTTCGCTCTACACTTTATTGACTTCAGAATATTTCAAAGACAAAATACCCAAGCGCGGGCGGCTATCGCCTGAACATCAGCGCATGATTTTTGATTATTGCGGCATTTTATATAATTAAAATACTATTGCCGATTATCATATTTTTAAATATCTTATTTTTGCCATTGTAAATTGCGCGATTTGCACCGAAACCAATTTTTTAATCTTCAAAAACCGTTTCAAGTATGAAAAAGTTGTTTTTAGTTTTGTTCCTGTTTGCAGGATTAAGCTTACAAAGTTTTGCTTCCATCGGAATGGAAAAAATGAGTGTAACAGATGATGTCAATGAATATCTACAGAGAGCGTTCTTTAACGATTCTGAAATAATGATTAATGAAAATGAAGCAAAAAACACTATTAATACAAGTGAAGTATTTGAGTGCTGGATTCACAATGTGCATTGCGATTGTGGCTTTTACGTAACACAATATTGTAACGAAGGGTTGCATGGTACCATACAACAATGGGAGGAATGGATTTGTGGGCAGTCAGAATGCAACCAACCCGAACCGTAATTGATATGAATTGCCTATAAAATTTAATTAATACCTTGGACGGATTTAAATGTATAGCCCGTCCAAGCGTATTAAATATTGTCTTATGAAAAGGATCATACTATTATCGCTTTTTGTTATTAAAAGCCTTCTTTCAAATGCTCAAAGCATAGCCGACTATAAAATTCATTACGATTTTATATCCATTTCCGACACAATTAAAAATGAGTTTTTACAAACACAGGAGTTTATATTATACAGGGTTGAGCATGAATCCCGATTTATGCCAAGCGCACAATATTATAACGATTCAATAGGTGCTGATTTTGAGAAAGCATATCCGCAACCGGAATTTAAATCGCAGAAAGAATTCCAAAATTATGTAGATTTATTACACGAAAAAGTAAAGCGAAAACCTGTTAGGCTTAATTATAAAATCAGTAAAAATTTTGAAACGGGAAATTTTATTTCTTTATTCCAATATTCATTACCCACTCAATACATAGAAGAACCAATGAATTTTGATTGGGATATAACCAATGAGGTGGACACTATTCTGGGGTTGCCGTGCATGAAAGCAACTACTAAATATGGCGGGCGAAATTATGATGCCTGGTTTACATTGGCAGTGCCAATTAATGATGGCCCCTATGTATTTCAAGGTCTCCCAGGTTTGATCTTGAAAATAACGGATGATAAAGAATGGTACACTTTCATAGTAAATAATATCGTAACTGAAAAAACCAATAGATACTGGAGGCCAGATTTTATGAATAAATTCGCTCAGAAAATTGATCGCAAAACATTTGTGGATAAAATGATCAGGCAAAAAGAGAATCCGCCACCAATACCGGGGGTTTTGAACTTTACAGAGGAAGATAGGTTAAGATTAAAAGAAAGATACGCTAAACGATTTGATTTATTAATTGAGCAATATTAATAATACAAAGTGAATATTTATCGATTATATTATATATGTTTACTCGTTTCTATATTTTCATTACAAAAAATATATGCACAGCAGCAGTTGAAAGGTGTAATAAAAGATGAACAAAATAAACCAGTAGGATCGGCAAATGTAATATTACATCAACATGAAGACACGCCTATCTTTTCTTTTAGTATTAGTAATGAAAAAGGAGAATTTTTATTAAAAATCCCTCAAAATGTAGATTCCGCATTTATTATTATTACACATCTTTCTTATGCAAAGCAGCAATTTTACATTCGTACCTCGCTCCCTTTTCTGGAAGTAATTGTTTCTGAACAGAAATATGAATTACCGGAGTTGGTAATTAAAACCGATCCCGTCACTCGCCGAGGCGATACATTATTTTTTGATATTAATCATTATAGAAATGATTCGGATCAAAATATTGAACAGGTGCTTAGTAAAATTCCCGGTATCACGATTGAAAGTAATGGGCGAATATTATATGATGGTCTGGATATTTCAAAATTTTACATCGAGGGCTTGGATATGCTCGAAGGCAGGTACAGAATCGCTACGCGCAACCTTAGCATCGATGCCATCCGCGATATTGAAATTATTGAGCATCATCAACCTATCCGGGCGTTGGATTCCTTGGTGCGCCCTGATAACGCGGCGATTAATCTGAGGCTAAAATCTAATATCGCCGTTACAGGCTCATTACGCGGTGGCGTGGGCTTGCAGCCTGCGCTTTATCTGGGCGATGCCGATATTTTTGGTTTCACAAAAAAACAACAATTTAATATATCTGCATCCGCTAATAATATTGGCGAAAATAAAAGTGATAATTTTCAAAATCTTTATATTGATTATAATAATGTAGCGTCTGATTTAATTAGTATAAATAAGGTTTTGCCACCTTTTTTAGTAAAAGAAAATTTCTATCTTGATAATCAAGAATTCACCGGAGGATATAATTATCTCAGGAAGATCGCAGCATATACGGAGTTGAAATGGCAAGGATTTGTAAGGAAAGACAGGATACTGAATGTAGGGACAAGATCGCTCCGATATAATGATGGTAAAAATGAAGTTGTATTTGAAGAAATATTAAATGCTTCCGAAAAGCCACTGGATTTTAATAATCGCCTTATTCTAGAACATAATGCAAAAAAGATATTTTTTCGTGCGGATGTAAATACGGAGTTAAATATTATAAAATCTGCCGCTGAAAATGAAATAAACGGAGCAGCTTTCCCCGAAAGCTTAATGAAACATAATGTTAATAGCACCGCCGAGCTTACGACACTTATTAGACATAAAAATAAAGCCTATCAAATTAATTCGGATATTGAATATCAGACAACGGATTATGATCTGAAACTGATGCCAGTTGATATTTTTACAGCTGATTTTCCTGTTACCCGCTTTCAGGAAGCCTTGCAAACAGGGGAGTTGCAAAGATTTAAAACGGATACGTATTCCAATCTTTTTTTTAAAATTAAAAACATTAGCGGACAAGTAAATGCAGGTATTATTTATAATCGTATTGCATTAAATACAAATATTATAGTGCAAAACGATACAACAGAAAATGAATCGTTGGGGCAGGCATTTCAAAATCAAAACAGCGTCAGCGAATTAGCACCATATATTAATCAAGTATATAAAAAAGAAAAAAATAATTCAAAATGGACGCTCAGTCTTCCTTTTTTAGTTTCTTTATTTAATATTAATAATAAACTAATTTCTGATGAATCTTCTTTTAATATTCTTATTACAAAGCCCAAGCTCGACTACTATCTGAAGCTGCCCGACGGTCGATATTGGAGCATGGGATATGGTTTTGAAAATGATTATAATAATTTCAACACATTTTTTTATGAAGGCTATATCATTCAGGCTAATAGAAATATTACAAGGTCTATTTTTGATATTAATCAGTTCCAGCAGCATAATATT
>JANRME010000037.1:0-30131 GCA_033761835.1 Saprospiraceae bacterium | reverse complement strand
ATTATACGAGCTATTAAAAGAATTTAAAACCTTGCGAAATCAGAATTTGGAGTTACTGCGCTCTAAAGATCTGACCGACGAACATTTGGAACTAAAAGGCATTCATCCTGCTTTTGGTGAAGTGACACTGGCGCAATTATTGGCAACCTGGACGGTGCATGATTTGAATCATATTGCACAAATTTCAAGAGTAATGGCAAAACAATACAAGGAAGCAGTCGGACCCTGGGTCGAATATCTGAGAATATTACAATCTTAGCAGTTTATTTAGCAAATATTTTATTTTAATTATAAACACCTACAGCTTATGCGCACATTCAGTATCATTCTGAGTGTTTTATTAACCATTCATTGCAATGGGCAACAGCCTTACACTGCTCCGCAGTTTGCCGATTCTACTGCCTTTCAAAAGATGCAAGCCGCTTTTCCCATTATTGAAAAAATATATCATGATTATGCGAAGAGCAATCATTTCCCGTCCATCACTTATGGTGTAGTAGCGAATGGAAAGCTTGTTTTCTCCGGTAGCACCGGCGTGTCGAATCTTACCACCAAAGCCGCCGCATCCACCAAAACCGTGTATCGCATCGCTTCGATGAGCAAAAGCTTTACCGCGATGGCCATTTTGAAATTGCGCGATGAAGGAAAACTGAATCTGAGTGATCCTGTCTCAAAATACATTCCTGAATTTCAAAATGTAAAACCACTCACCACAGACGCGCCGCCCATTACCATTCAGCATTTGATGACCATGTCAGCAGGCTTCCCGGAAGACAATCCCTGGGGCGACCAGCAGCTTTCAGCCACAGATCAGGAACTGCTTGCCTTTGTTCGTCGGGGTCTTTCGCTTTCTAATGTACCCGGTGTAAATTATGAATATAGCAATCTGGGATTTGCCTTGCTGGGTAGAATCATCACCAACGTCAGCTATATGCCTTACCAGCGCTATATCACCGATAATATCCTGAAACCTTTAGGGATGAACGATTCTTATTACGAATACAGGGATGCGCCTGCTGCGCAACTCGCCATCGGCTATCGCTGGGAAGAGGAGCAATGGAAGGAAGAACCCTTGTTGCCCGACGGCGCTTACGGCGCAATGGGCGGGATGTTGTGTTCGCTCGAAGATTTTGCCAAATACGCTGCATTCCATCTGAACGCCTGGCCACCGCGTAACGATGCCGACAAAGGCCCTGTGAACAGAAGTTCTATACGCGAGATGCATCAACCCGGGCGCATCAGTAATGTATTTAATGTCAAAACTGCAAATGGAGCAGATTGTGCCACCGCTTCGGGCTATGCTTATGGCTTGGGTTGGCGCAGAGATTGCAATGGCATCGTTCGCATCGCGCATAGTGGCGGCTTGCCAGGCTTTGGCAGCGAATGGCGAATTTATCCAGATTACGGCATCGGCGTGATTTCCTTTAGCAATCGCACGTATGGCGCGCCGAGTCAGGCAAATGCCATCGCGTTGGACACCATACTTGCCATAGCAGGACTCAAGCCCCGCGTGCTTTCTGCCGTTCCACTATTGGAAGCGACCAAAGAACAACTTATGAAAATCCTGCCCAATTGGTCTGCAAAAGAAACAAGCGAGATCTTTGCCGAAAACTTCTTTTTGGATGAGTCCCTTGCCTTGCGCAAAGCCCATACGCAACAACTCTTCCAGGAAGCAGGCGCGATCCAAAAAATTGGAACAGTGCAAGCACAAAATCAATTGCGCGGACAGTTTATCATAGAATGCACACAAAAGAATATTCATGTATTCTTTACGATGACGCCCGAAGCGAAACCATTGGTGCAGCAGTTGGATGTATGGGTGGAGGAGAAGAAATAAGGTGAAAATCGGAAGAAATCACTTATATAATTTGAGTTTATCACAGAAATGATAATTTTTTGAGTATTGCTTTATGTATTTTTAAAATTAGCGCATCTATATAGAAAATAACTTAAACTTAATTTCTATGACTCAAATGCGCACCTACCCGATCATCAAAATTGTAGTATTAATTGCTATTATTTGCCTGACTAATGCTGTGTCTGCTCAGCGTGATTCCCCTCTGTTTCCAATAGAACAAAAAGGCAAATGGGGATTTATCAACCAACAAGGGAAAGTTATTATCAAACCGATCTTTGAGAATGTTGGTGAGTTCAGCAATGGGTTAGCACCAGCACGTTTGAAAGGAAGCTATGGCTATATTGATCAAAAAGGCAGTTATCAAATCAAGCCTGTATTCGATCACGGAGCCAACTTCATGGAAGGCCTTGCTTTTGTGAATATGAATGGTAAAAAGTTTCTTATTGATACAACTGGTACAATTCTTTTTCAACACAATTATCAGGATATAATTTGCGCCGATGAGCCCTGCACCATGAAGCGGTTTATTGCGACGACGCAGCGTGGTGATCAAGGTATCATAGACTTCAGAGGTAAGATAATTTTAGATACGATCTATCGACAAGTACTTCCCTATTCGGAAGGTTATGCAGTAGTAATTACTAGAAGATACCATAATTTTAGGAATGATAGAAGTGCCTCTGAAAATGAACTAACTGGAGTAATTGATACGCTGGCCAATTTTATTATTCCTCTAGGAAAATATAAAGAAATAGGGCCGTTTGTTGACGGAATAGCAAAAGTTGTTATTAGCAGTAGACCCTACAATCATGTTGGAATCATAGACACAAATGGGAGATTAATTACATCTTTTACAAGCCTTCGATATTCAATAGATCATCGAAATGCCAATTTTAGTGAAGGCATTTTACCGGTCAAAGTATTTGAAAGAGATTCTGTTGTATTCAAATTTTATGATGAGGAAGGCTTGCATATAGGGGTTTTAGATAAAGAGGGGAAGATAATTGCAGGAGATACAATTGTAAAGAAAAATTTTATGATCGTAGAATCTTTCCCTCCTAATCCCAATCCTTTTTATGAAGGTAACTATGCACTTTTAGACGATAAGGGGAAAATAAATTCTTTAAATAAAAACTTTTATTATATAGGACCTTTTTCTCAAAATCGGGCTTTTACTAGGGGAAACTTACATTATGGTCCTTCATATATTATAGATAAGAAAGGTAAAGTAGTTAATAATAAATCTTTTCAAAATTTATACGGAGAAGGTTTTAAAAATGGAATAGCAATAGCTGAAGTCAGAGAAGGTATTGTACCAATTGATACCCTGGGGAATTTTATTTATCCACCTAAGGATATTGACGACGGCAACTGCATTTTAAAAGATAGTTGTATATTTTTTGGAAGTAACATAGATGAAGAGAATACAGATAAATATCAATGGGGATATTGGGATTTAAAAACAAATACATTTATAAAAGCAAAATTTGATAATATTCTTTCGCCAAGGGGTTTTCAAAATGGGTTACTTTATGTAATGGAAGATAATATCAAAGGGTATGTAAATCGTATTGGGAAATATGTCTGGCGAGAAAAAAAGCATGATAGAAATCACATTCAGAAATTAAATAGTGAATATATGCTCAGAGGCGGCTTCAGCGCTGCTTCTCCTTACAAAGCAGAATTGGCGGGATTTGGTGGTTGGGCTACGTCGAACAATCTGTCTCAAAAAGTAAAAAAAGATAAGAAATTAAAGCCCAATCAATTTTATGTAGAGATCAGAGAAAACGAAAAGGAAACCTATGCAAATCAATATAAAGGCTTTGCTTTTTATATTATCAATACCACGCCTGACACAATCGCCTTTGAAGCGCAAGATAGTTGGTTGTACCTCACAATAGAAGCTCAAGATGATAAAGGTAACTGGAAACCTATTCAATATATTCCAGGTAGTTGGTGTGGTAACAGTTATCATCAGGTATTTCTGGCAAAGAACGAGTACTGGAAGTTTACCATGCCTAAATTTTCCGGGGCACAAAAGACAAAATTACGGCTGGCTTTACAATATCGTGATCCGCAAACCAATCAAATCCAATACATTTATAGCAATACAGTCAAAGGAAAAATTAATCCAGCTCAGTTTTGGCAAAAACAGGAATATACACCTACCAATATTATGGATCCATATGATGAATGACTTCATTGAAGCAATTCAGTGGTCGATTTCATTTAAACAATATTGGCTCACCTTTTAAAATAAAGATTTATTTTCTCTGGACTGGTGCTTTGTCTCTGTAAAAAACAAGCTTGGTTTGCGTATCGGCTATATTTATTGCATACGAATACATCGTTATTTGCAAAGGAAATCGCTTCATTGCATACGAATTCTATTTAATTTGATACAGCTTAAAGTATATTGCAATCGGGTATATTTATATATAAAACGGATTGAGAATTATTGCATACGGATTTATAAAAATTTGCTTCGGAGATAATTATATTTTATACAGACAAGCAAATATTTGCTTCAAAGGATTTATTATTGCAAATTTTGCAATGAATATTGCGTTCAAGAAATGGTTATTTGGTATATTTGTGGAGACGAATTTACAAATCAATACTTTATTATGCTGCATTTCAATCTTCAACAAATTATCCGCCAGCGTGGCATCACGAGCCCCAACAAGTTGCTGATTCAATATGGTTTTACGCCATTTACCGCCAGCCGTATTTTGAATAACAAGGTGACGGGTCTGTCAAACAAGCAATTGGAAAAGCTGTGCCTGGCGCTGCGTTGCACGCCGAATGATATTTATGTCTGGCAAAAGCCTTCGGATATGAATATTTCGCAGGATCATCCGATGCACAAGCTTCTGCCGAAGCAGGAACGTATCAATATGATCCAACAATTGCAGGAATTGCCGCTGGAAAAGCTGGAGGAGATTCGGAAATTTATAGAAGAAATGCCGAAGGAGTAGCAAAGTCATCTGGTGACTCTAAGTCATCAGATGACTTTGCGGGTATTTACAAATCAAACTTAATCCCCTGCGCCAAAGGTACTTGGGTACTCCAGTTGATCGTATTCGTTTGCCGACGCATATAAGCTTTCCAACTATCAGAGCCACTTTCGCGGCCGCCACCGGTTTCTTTCTCGCCACCAAAAGCGCCGCCGATCTCCGCACCGCTGGTACCAATATTCACATTGGCAATGCCACAATCCGAACCCGTCGCCGAAAGGAACAATTCGGACTCGCGTACGCTATCGGTCATAATCGCAGAGGACAAACCTTGTGGTACGCCGTTTTGAATGGCGATTGCTTCTTCGATGGTTTTATATTTCAATAAATAAAGAATCGGTGCGAAGGTTTCATGCTGCACCATTTCCATATCAGGGCGAGCTTCCGCGATGCAAGGCTTTACATAGCAACCGCTTTCGTAACTTGCACCCTCTACAAGGCCGCCTTCTACTGCAAAGGAGCCACCTTCGGCTTTGATTTTTTCGATTGCATTTAAATAATTCTGTACCGCATCTTTATCAATCAGCGGCCCAACGTGGATTTTTTCATCCAAAGGATTGCCAATGCGCAGTTGAGCGTAGGCTTTGGTCAGCTTATTTTTCACTTCGTCGTAAATGCTTTCGTGGATGATGAGTCGGCGCGTAGAAGTGCAACGCTGTCCGGCAGTACCGACCGCTCCAAAGAGCGCACCCGTGAGTACCACGTCCATATTGGCGCTTGGCGTGATGATAATAGCGTTGTTGCCGCCCAATTCGAGGATCGTTTTGCCCAAACGCTTGGCTACTTCTGTACCAACGATCTTACCCATGCGAATACTGCCAGTCGCCGAGATCAAAGGCACGCGGGTATCCTTAGTCATCATTTCACCCACGCGATAATCGCCATTAATGATGCAACTGATGCCTTCGGGCAAATCATTATCCTTGAGTACTTTTTGTAAAATGTTTTGACAAGCGATGGAACACAAAGGTGTTTTTTCGGAGGCTTTCCAGACATTCACATCACCGCAAACCATTGCGATCATTGAATTCCAAGACCAAACGGCAACGGGAAAATTGAAGGCAGAAATAATACCCACAACGCCCAACGGATGCCATTGCTCAAACATACGGTGCTGCGGCCGCTCGGATTGAATCGTCAAACCATATAATTGGCGCGACAAACCCACTGCAAAATCACAAATGTCAATCATTTCCTGCACTTCGCCCCAGCCTTCCTGGAGGGATTTTCCCATTTCATAAGAAACTAAGCGACCAAGTGCATCTTTATGCTTGCGCAATTCATTGCCATATTGGCGCACAATTTCGCCACGCTTGGGTGCAGGCATCATCCGCCATTCGAGGAACGCTTTTTGGGCGGTTTGGATGACGTGCTCGTATTCTTCCGGCGTCGTTTCACTTACTGAACCAATAAGCGCGCCGTCCACCGGAGAATAGGAATCGATATACTTGCCGGAATCTGTAGATTTCAAGCCTGTGCTTGTGCCTGCGTTTTTAGCTTGCAAGCCCAATTCTTTTAGAAAATCTTTATTCATGGTTTTTATTTGATTATGGTCAGAAAAAGCATTACACCTCCAAAAAGGTTTGGAATATTACAAGGTGAGATTTGAAATAGTTTTGCGGTTATTACATCGCTGAAGCGAATTGCCGCAGAAAACGTACATCGTTCTCAAAGAAGTAACGAATATCGCCAATATCATACAAACGCAGTGCCTGCCGCTCGATGCCCATTCCAAAAGCAAAGCCGGAATATTTTTTGCTATCGATACCACACATTTCCAATACATCAGGATCGACCATACCGCAACCCATGATTTCCAGCCAGCCTGTACCTTTGGAAAGGCGATAATTGCGCTCGTTGTCCATACCAATCCAGACGTCCATTTCAGCGCTCGGTTCGGTGAATGGAAAGAACGAAGGACGCAGGCGAATCTTTGGCGCCCCGAACATTTCCTGAGCGAAGTACAACAAAGTCTGCTTCATATCAGCAAAAGAAACCCCTTCATCAATGTATAAGCCTTCCACCTGATGGAACTGGCAATGCGAACGCGCCGACACGGTCTCATTGCGATACACACGCCCGGGCGCGATGATGCGAATAGGTGGCTTTTGCGAAGTCATCGTACGTGCCTGCACAGGTGAAGTATGTGTACGCAAGAGCATTTCGGTGGAATTAAGCAAATAGAAGGTATCCTGCATATCTCGGGCCGGATGGTCTTCTGGCGTATTCATCGCAGTAAAATTATGCCAATCGTCTTCGATTTCCGGACCATCGGCTACTACGAAACCAATCCGTTCAAAAATGCTCACAATACGATTCATCGTAATGGCAATCGGATGGCGCGAACCCAATTCCAATGGCTCACCTGGCGCAGTTAGGTCAAGATGTTGCGCGTCGCTATCTTCGGCAGCAGCTTCTAGTTCTGCTTTTAAGGCATTAAATTTTGCTTCGGCGGCGCTGACGGTTCGATTGATAAGCTGTCCAAAATCTTTTTTTTGTTCATTTGGTATCGTTTTGATTTCACCCATCAGGGGTTTGATCACATTTTTTGTACCCAAAAAGCGAATCCGAAACTGCTCCAACTCCTCCGCATTTTGCGGATGGGCAGACTCAATTTCTTGCAACAGCGCGTTTAACTGGTCGATTGCACTCATATTGATATGGTGTTATTGTACTTGGGTGTTATAGTTCTTAGGGATTTGATTAAAATAAATGCTTGAGACAATAATACTATGAAACCATAACACTAAAGCACCTTATTTTCAGCTTGCAAAAGTAATGGAATTGCTAAAAACAACCATTGAAACCTTCAAAAGAGTTTCAAAAGATTACCAATAATTGTCTTGATCGTAAGAAGCCTGGCTCGGGCGACTGAATTGCATACGATAATACATCCCTGCCAATAAGCCAAAAGCAAAGCCGCCGATATGTGCCCACCAGGCTACGCCTTCGCTTTGAGCAGTTTCTACTTGAAGTGCAGCCGTGCCACTGATCCATTGTTGCCAAATCCAAAAACCAAGAAATAGGAAAGCCGGAATTCGAAAAGTGAAGATAAAAAACAGCATTTTGACACGGGAAGCTGGAAACATGACGAGATAAGCACCCATCACAGCAGAGATAGCGCCACTTGCACCAACAGTTGGGACTTCGCTGCCCATATTGAAATAAATATGCGCCGCGTGTGCCGCCAATCCACCCAATAAATAAAATATCACAAATCTAAAATTGCCGATAGTGGCTTCAATATTATCTGCAAAAACCCACAGGAATAGCATATTGCCAATCAAGTGCATCCAACCGCCATGCAAAAACATACTGGTGACGAGTGTAAACAAGTCTTGCCCGCGCATCGTTTCGGCAGGAATAGAGCCATAATCAAAGATAAAAGCATTTAATTGTCCGGGAGGCATATTTACTTGCATCAAGAAAATTGCAACATTTAATGCAATGAATCCGTAGCTAAATAAAGGAAAGTGCCCGCCGCGAACCTGATCATCGCCTATTGGAAAAAGCATACGCTCGTTTTTGTATTCTAACAACAAAATTAGCATAATCGCTCACTTTGACAGGAATCTTTCGATGAAGAATCGTTTTTGAGAGCTTGCAATTCGAGAAATAAGGATTGAGCAACCTTGGAGGCCCTTGCATTTTTCGACAAATAGATAAAAGGAACTTTCCTATCTTCCGCTCAGAAAAACGTTCAACCATGCGAAAAATCCTATTAGCTATTTTAGCTCAATGCCTACTTCAAATGGGCTTCAGCCAAACCAAGCCAGCATACGTGATTTTCGATGCAAAAGGCAAGAAAGTTTCTTATGAGAAAATGATGAATTCCATTCGAAAAGCAGATATGCTTTTGTTTGGCGAATTACATAATAATCCTATTTGTCATTGGCTACAGTTGGAAGTGACCAAGGAACTAGGACAGACGCGCCAATTGATTCTTGGTGCGGAGATGTTTGAAGCAGACAATCAAGCGCCTCTAAATCAATACCTTACAGGTGAGATCGATGCCAAAGGACTGGATTCCTTGGCTCGGCTTTGGAAAAATTATAAAACGGACTATGCGCCGCTCGTGGATTTTGCCAAACAAAATAAAATACCATTTATTGCCACCAATATTCCAAGAAAATATGCCAATTTGGTGTATAAAGAAGGATTAGAAGCTCTGGATGCGCTCTCCGCGCAAGAAAAAGCATGGATCGCACCACTTCCTATTGAATACGATGGCGAACTGCCGGGTTACAAAAATATTAAAGCAATGGCGCAGGGTCATGGCGGAGATAATTTGCCCAAATCACAAGCGATCAAAGACGCGACGATGGGCTATTTTATGATGAAAAATTATCAACCTGGCAAGCTTTTTATTCATTATAACGGCACGTATCATTCCGAGAATTATGAAGGTATTCTTTGGTATTTAAAAAGAAAAAATAATTCTTTGAATTATATTACAATTTCGACCGTTTCACAGGATAATCTTGATAAATTATTAATAGAAAATAAAGGAAAAGCCGATTTTATTATTTGTGTGGATCAAGATATGACAACGACTTATTAAAATAAAATGTATGCGAGGCATTCAAATAAAATAAAAAACGCTAGGCTTATTCTGCCTGTAATCGTGGTTTCTCAATTTGCCGGCACTTCGCTCTGGTTTGCCGGAAATGCCGTGATTGCTGATTTGCAGCGCGCTTTTCAATTGCCTGACTCCGCGATTGGTTATCTGACATCAGCGGTGCAATTGGGCTTTATCAGTGGCACTTTAACGTTTGCGCTATTGACTATCTCCGACCGTTTTTCACCATCAAAAGTATTTTTTATCTGCGCCTTGGCAGGGGCGTTTTTCAACCTCAGTTTATATCTATTTGCGCAAGGATTTGCTTCTGTTCTTGCGCTACGCGTTACAACTGGATTTTTTTTAGCAGGCATATACCCTGTGGGCATGAAAATCGCTTCCGATCACCATGAGCGAGGCTTAGGAAAGTCGCTGGGCTATCTGGTAGGAGCGCTGGTAGTAGGCACAGCCTTTCCGCATCTTTTGAAAAGATTCACTGAATCGCTTTCGTGGGAATACGTTTTTATACTTACTTCAGTTTGCGCCGGCCTTGGTGGCTTGCTTATGCTGCTGATTATACCTGACGGGCCTTATCGCCGGAAAAGCAGCGGTTTAAATATTACTGCGTTTTTGAACTTGTTTCAAAGTAAAAACTTTCGATCTGTTGCATTTGGTTACTTCGGGCATATGTGGGAATTATATACATTTTGGGCTTTTGTTCCTGTAATATTATCACTCTATAATAAAATACATAATAGCGCTTTAGATATTTCATTACTTTCATTTATTATTATAGGAATAGGTGGGCTTGCTTGTGTAATAGGCGGCTATATGTCGGAAAGATTTGGCAGCGCTAAAGTAGCGTTCACGGCATTGACAGCTTCAGGAGCGTGCTGCTTACTCTCGCCTTTGGCATTTAATTTACCAGAATTTTTATTTATTATTTATTTACTTTTTTGGGGAATGACGGTCATTGCCGATTCACCTCAATTTTCTACACTAGTCGCTCAAAGAGCAGACAAAACAATCGTAGGCACTGCTTTGACTATTGTCAATTCTATTGGTTTCTCTATTACGATTGTAAGTATTCAGTTTACTAATTATATGATGCATCATATTTTGCCGCAATATCTTTATGTATTATTATTGCCGGGCCCGATTTTTGGATTATGGGCTATGTTTCGACAAATAAAAAACCCGTCTTGAAATAAAACGGGCTCGGATATTATAAACATATCAAATTCTTATTAACCGATTTTTCGTTCTCGTATTTGCTCTACTTCAATACTGGACACCTGCCCACCAATGGGCGCAGCAGTATAAACCGCTACAACATCAAGGCTTTGTGTGCTTTCGATGACTAAGAAACCTTCAAATCCGTGAATGGTAATGATTTCAAAATCCTGTACGTGTCCGCAATGTACTTGTTCCACTTCATCGTATTTGAGGCCACTTTCCAGCCATTTGGAAATCACACCGACGGTCGCCAATTTTTTGCGCAGTCTGACAGCGGTTTTATTGGGGTTGTGAATATTGACCGCCGTTTGGTAATTGCCTGGTAAAAGTCCAGGTGATTGCTGGGAAGTGCCTGGAATGTCAGAAGTGCAGATAAATTTCACCGCGTACTGAAACTTGTAGGGCGAAGCTTGTTGTTTAGCCATGATTTTGAGTTTTTTGGTGATTGTAATAATTTGTAAACGTTTGTAATTTAGATTTTATTTCTTAATGACTCATTTTCAGATTATTATTTAAAATATGGATTGAAAATCACTTTTAAAATCCTTATACAAAAAGATTAAATAATAGATGTAAAATTCTGAGTACGGATGCAACTATTAAAGCGACAACATTGTTACCCCGAATGCGTATGAATGCATTTATTGAGCATATAGCAAAGAGACTTCAGCAACCACTTCCAGGGCAAGAGGCACAATTCCGTATGGCGCATATTGCTCGTCGCAATGCTGCTCCGATACCACCAAATGCGCGACAAGCAGCGGTTTTAGCTTTATTTTTCCCCAAAAATGCGGATTGGCATTTGGTTTTTATCGAACGAGATGCCTCCAATCCGAATGACCGACATGGCGGGCAAATCAGTTTTCCTGGTGGAAAATATGAAGAAGGCGACCAAACCCTTGAAAACACTGCATTGCGCGAAGCGCATGAGGAAGTTGGCGTGGATGCACAAAAGGTTACTTTGTTGGGCGCTTTGACAAGTTTGTATATTCCGGTGAGCAATTTTCAGGTGAATCCATTCGTAGGCGTGGCAGATTACGAACCAATATTCAACCCACAAGTAGAAGAGGTAAGTTCTATCCTTGAAGTGCCTTTTCATTTGTTGCAAAATCCTGATATTCAGAAAGTAACGAATCTTCAACTCTCCCAGAATTTATCACTTCAAGGTGTCCCTTACTTTGATATATTCGGTAAAGTGCTGTGGGGCGCTACGGCCATGATGCTGAGTGAGTTATTGGCAATTATGGAGGAACCAAGTTTCAGTAATCCGTAACAATTGATTATCACTATTTTTGTACCTTCCCTGAAAATTTTCGCTTTATGCTCAAGAATGGCTTTATCGGCTTTGCGCTGCTATTTTGTATTTCCGCTAACGCTCAATCGTACGGCATTGCTTATGAGTTGGATACGCTTTTCAAAAATTTCCATCAGCACACGCGCTCCAGCGCCGCTATCCTCATCGCTCGCAATGACTCGATTTTGTATCAAAACGCGCTTGGCTATCAAAATGCACTCGAAAAAGTGCCACTGACCTTGCATAGTTCATTCAATCTCGCTTCGGTTTCCAAGCAATTTGTGACCATGTGCGTGATGATTTTGAAAGAGAAAGGTAAATTACAATTTGATGATAAAGCTATTACATATTTACCTCAATTGCCATATAAAAACATTACTATTCGACAATTGATGACCCATACCGCCGGCGTGCCAGAATATTTTGATTTTTATGAAAAGGAATTCCCAAAAGATAAAATTTTTACGAATAAGGATTTTTTGGAATTATTTGCCAAAAAGCGCCCACCGCTTGATTTCCAGCCGGGCGAACAATTTTCATACAGCAATTCCGGGTATTTGATTTTGGCATCCATCGTCGAAGCCGCTTCCGGTATGCGTTTTCACGATTTTGTCGCAAAAAATATCATCCAGCCTTTAAAACTCAAAGAGACCTTTGCATACACGATTGATCTGAAAAAACACCCTCAAAATCGCGTTTTTGGATTTGATTACAAAGGTGATACGATTGTAAAAAATGACTTATACAATGTGGACGGCGTGATCGGCGATGGCAATATGTATGCCTCTGTGGGCGATTTGCAAAAATGGAGTCAGGCATTGTACCAAAATAAACTCGTGAAAGCCGAAACCATGCAGGAAGCTTATCAACCTTACGTTTTGAACAATGGGGAAAAAAGTTATTACGGGTTTGGTTGGGGTTTGCAGCCCGATGGTGCTCGCGTGCAGCATACCGGTGGTTGGGTGGGTTTTGCAACTTACATTCAGCGCGATTTACAAGGTCCGTATGAATTTATTGTACTAACCAATTCCAGTGCTCGCCCAGGCAAGCTGATGCAAGGTGTGAATCAAATTCTTGATCGCTATCGTACAACCTTGATTACCAATGTGCAAATTGCCGATGGCAGTGGGGAAGCCCTGCGCGCAGGTGCCGTGCGGGTGCAAGGCGACAAGATTTTGGAAATTGGCGATTTAAAAACCCAAAAAGGCGAACCGTTGATAGATGGCAATGGCAAAGTCCTCGCGCCCGGCTTCATTGATACGCACAGTCACCACGACTGGGGTATGTTTGAAAAACGTGATATGCCAGAGGTTGTTAGTCAAGGTATTACGACAATTGTGATTGGTCAGGATGGAGGTTCGCATTACCCTTTGCGGGAATTGTGGTCACAGTTGGATACCATGCCGGTAGCGGTGAATGTAGCATCTTATGTAGGCCATAACACCTTACGACGCAAGGCTTTGGGTAATTTTACGCGCCCAGCAGCGCCATTTGAAATTGCAAAAATGCAGGATATGTTGCGCGAAGAATTGAATTCGGGTGCGCTTGGCTTGTCAACTGGTTTGGAATATGATCCTGGCATTTACTCAACGCGTGAAGAAGTACTCGATCTGGCAAAAATTTTGAAAGAAAGCAATAAACGCTATATCAGCCATATTCGCAGCGAGGATCGCTATTTTTGGAATGCCATTGACGAAATCATCAACATCGGCAGAACACACCGAATCCCCGTGCAGGTGTCGCACATGAAAATCGCCATCGTGAGCCAATGGGGCAAAGCCGATAGCTTATTGCAAGTTTTAAATCAGGCTCGAAAAGAAGGCATTAACATTACTGCTGATGTATATCCTTATGAATATTGGCAAAGTACGATGACGGTACTGTTTCCGGAGCGCAATTTTGAAGATCTGGAAGCAGCTAAATTTGCCCTCACCGAGCTAACCACGCCGCAGGGAATGGTTATCGCCAGATACGAAGCGGATACAAGCGTTGCCGGGAAAACCCTCGCGCAAATCGCTGCGGAACGCCAGCAAGCGCCCGAAGTGGTTTACCTCGATTTAATCAAAAAAGCCATTGACCAACAAGCCGATGAAAGCATTATTTGCACCAGCATGCGCCCCGAAGATATTGCCAAAATTATCAATTGGGAATGGAGTTGCATTTGTTCCGATGGTTCACTCAACGGCACGCATCCGCGCGGCGCAGGCAGTTTCCCAAAAATTCTAAAAAAATACGTCCGTGAGGAAAAACGACTCACCTTGCCCGAAGCTATTCGCAAGATGACATCGCTTGCCGCAGCAAATATGGGTTTTCAAAACCGAGGCAGGATCGCTTCCGGTTATTTCGCTGATTTAGTTTTATTTGACCCAAAAAACATTGCCGATCATGCTACGATTGAAAATCCAGGCGCTTTGGCGACGGGCGTGCTCAAGGTTTGGGTGAACGGCAAGCCTGTTTGGGACAATGGAAAAACGACAGGAAAGCTTATGGGGCGAGCCTTGAAGTCGGAGTAGCTATAGCATTTCTTCAATACAAAGAAAGTCAAATCTTTTTGCTATACTTCCCTCCAAATCCGCATCGCATCCCATGAAAAAAATCGCATCCTTGCTCGGCAACATCCACCGCGTTTTCAATGAAAGTAAAAGTAATTGAAGCGCAATTCTCGGTAGAAAAAGTGGCGGTTTTGTTTTCGCCTAAGGTAGCTTCCCCATCAATTTCGCCCGTGCAACCGCTCGCTGTTCCGACACTCAGGAGAAATACAATTTGGTTATTGCCCTTGTATTCGATGTTTAAAGTTCCGGTGGAAGCTTCATTGCCAAATTCATATATGCCAGTAAGGGCTTGCAAATCCTGCGATTCTGTAGAAGTTGCAGGTGTCTCTTCTTGCGTAGCGGCAGTGTTATCGGATTTTGATTGCTGATTGCCGCAAGAATAAAGGAATAATACAGTTACAAAAAGTAAAAGGATGAAATGGGTTTTCATGGTTGTTTTTTTGCAAAAATAAGATTTATAATGAAAGTGTCCTACGGCCCAACCCGTAGGACACTTTAAACCTACTCCACTTTTTCCAAAGCACTCGCCTGCACGTACCCAACCCGCGAAAGATATTGTACCTTCCACCAACTGGCATTGGTTTTTTCTAAAATTTGCACGCGATTGCCTTTTTGTAATCGGAAAAGCGAACGCGCACTGGTATTGGGTTCAGTTTGCAAATTAATGACATACAACACTTTGTAGGTTTCCATTTTTGCCTGCGATTCTTCGATTTTGTTTGCTTTTTCGGACGTTACTGGAGGCGTAGGTTTTGGCGTAGTAGGCGTTTCTTTTGGTTTTTCTGGCTGCTCCTGTGCCGTTGCTACCGATAAAACCACCTCTTTTTTCACTTCATTTTTACCCAACATATCAGCAGCGCCGATGCGGATTTCACGATCAGCAAATCCAGGTTTCTTCACGACAATTCGATAATCCTTGCTGCGCTGTAAAGTTGCTTTGATATTGCCATCCAAAAAACTGTTAATAAGGGCAAGTTCTTCGCCACCACCCGTCACCGAGCGATAGACTTCTATGCTCACGCCGCTTACCACTGCGCCGGTTTCCGCGTTGCGAGCTGTGCCGATAAAAGCCAAGTAAGGTTTGAGTTCTTCTGTTACAGTTGGGACAGGAGTGACAGGGGTTTCGCTTGTTTCTTCGGCATTGGCGCGGTTGGTTTTGACTTGTTTTTCAGGCTTTCTGATTTCTTGCGAAGGTTTTGTATCCTTTGCTGCTTCCTCTATCGGAAAATCTTCTGCTACCCCAATAGAATCTTGCCAGAACGCCAATTGTTCCTCGCGCGTGACGCGTCCAAACGCGAGGTTGACTCCAGCATTGAACTGCGCATTTTTGGCTTTCTCCAGGTTGAAAATTGGTAAAAAATTATCCGAAGCAAAATAGATTTGCAATGGACCAGCATTGAGCGCCAGCCCTGCACCGAGATTGAATGCCGATTTATTATAAGTAGAATAATTAATGGCAGCTTGCAAAAACTTGCCCACGCGATGTTGCAAACCCAATGAAAATGCCCAATCGGTATTCCCTTCATAAAAACGAGGATTCAACAATACGCCTATCGAAGTATTCGGCCGGAAAAAATAATTGCCTCCGAAATAAGCCATCGCAGGCAAACGAGTTTTGTAAGCAGCTAAAGGCAAATCCGCCGGGTTTTGCAGCGAATCCAAAAATTCGTCGAATTCTGCTTCAAATTCATCAATATCATTGGTTGGAAATTCTACACTGCCAGTAGCAATTGCATTATAGGTCAAATCATTTTTCCAATGAATTCTACCCATATTTAGCAAGCTGGCAAACACTTCGATCTGATCGTTGACTTGATAGTTAGCACCGAAATCTAATGCAAAACCTCGATTGCCGCTACCTCGAAGATACTTTGTCGGATCATCGCTAAGCATCTGTAAACCAGAAGAAAACACATCGAATCTTCCTTCAATAGCAAGATAATCATTATCAAGATCATTCACCAGCCGCAAATCTTGATTAAGGGTGGAAACATTGGCCAGTCCGGAAAGGATTTTAAAGCGTACCCCAGCAGAGAGTTGTGGCGTAATTACGCGGGTGTAGCCAAAGCCATACGAGCGGAAATGTGAACCATTAGTGCCTAATCCTGCAAGTTCGTAGATTCTTTTTTCTTGAAAATCGAAGGTATCTTGGGAAACATCATTCAACAAAGAGAATAAATCACGAGGGTAATCAGTCTGAAATTGAATATAGTCGCTTGCTTGAAAACTGAAAAAATTTTGCTTAACGCGAAATCCAAATTCGAGCCAACTCACATTGAAATCAAGATTCAAGCGGTTTTCGTCATCCAGAATGTCTAAGAAATCTGTAAAATCACTATCAAAAAAATTTTCATCATCATCACCGCCTAGCATCAAATCGCCAAAAGTGAAGCTGCTGTTGCTGTAATGCGCGTTGATATTGCCAATAAGCGGCAGGCTCACGTAAACATTGGATAATGGCGCGCGCCCAGGATTGAGTGAAAAAGCTTGCGGTACGGCGCTGAGGTTATACAGGGTCAGATTTCGTTGAGCTTGGAGTAACGATACAGCTATCAAAAAGAATAGCAAAATAAAGTTTCGTAGCCCAAACAATCTGTTGTGGCAATATACGGCATTGCCTACCTTCACCGCGCAGGCGGTTGGTTGTGTAGTTTTCCACATAGTATGATAGTTTAAAAAATGAAAAATGGGGTTTAATTTTTGCAATTGAATGCAAAAAGAACCATTCCGGTCTTAACTTCTTTAAGGAAAACTTTTGGTAGGATAGCCTTTGTATTAGTTGAGGCGGAGATAAATATCTTTAGAAATGCCTCAAAACTAACTTGATGCACCAAATTTAGTCGAATTTTATAAAAAAACAAAAAAAATAAGCATAATTCAAAAGTTGAGGAGCTAATCTTTCATCAACGCCTCAACTTTTCAACATTTCAACCTATTTTTTATATTTCACTTTTCCGCTCACAATCGTCATTAATACCTCGGTTTGCAAAATTTCTTCTTCGGAGCAAGTGACCAAATCCTTTGATAACACTACAATATCTGCGAATTTGCCAATTTCCAGCGAGCCTTTGTCTTGTTCTTCAAAAGCAGAATATGCGCACGACCAAGTATAAGATTTAATTCCTTCTTCGCGGGTCATTTTTTGCTCCGGAAAAAATTCCATAATCGGCGGCGAGAATCGCTTGCGCGTGACTGTTGCATAAAAACTTTCCAATGGGCTCACATCTTCCACAGGTGCATCCGTGCCATTCGTCACTATCGCTCCAGCATCCAGCAAACTACGCCAGGGATAAGCGCCTTCACGCGCGCGTTGTTCGCCGAGGCGTTTTACGACAAATGGTGCATCCGAAGTGCAATGAATGCCTTGCATAGCAGCGATCACGCCCAACTTTGCAAAGCGCGGGATGTCCGCCAGATCAATATGTTGTGAATGCTCAATGCGCCAGCGTACATCTTTTTTATTGGGATTGGCTTGGAATTCTTTTTCCATAATATTCAATACCTCTCGGTTCGCACGGTCGCCAATAGCGTGTACGCAGAGCTGCAAACCATTATCCATACAGAGTTTGGCAATCGCTTCCACATCTTCTACTTTGGTGGTATTCTGACCGACAAAATCGCGTTTATCATCGTAAGAAGCCAATAACCACGCACCGTAAGAGCCTAAAGCACCATCCACTTCCGATTTGATAGCCCGACAAGTGAAAAAGCCATCGCCCGCGTCAATAATGGGCAAGCCGGCCAGTTTATCCTTGATGTCTGGATAACGATGACGAATCATCGCCCAAAGCCGAAGATCAAATTTACCTTGTTCTGCCAATTCTGTGTACCATTTTACTTCTTCTTGAGAAGATCCAGCATCCTGAAAAGAGGTAATCCCTTTTGCCAGACATTCTTGCTGTGCCAATTCAATACCTTTGAGCCATTCTTCTTTGAGTGCTTCTTGCGATAAGCTATCACGGTACATCGCATAAGCCGCTGTTACCAAGCCCATTGCGCGCTCTTCAAATACACCGATGGCTTCTCCGCGCGAGTCACGCACGATTTCTCCACCCGAAGGATTGGGTGTTTCGGCAGTAATCCCTGCCAATTCCATCGCTTTTTTATTCGCAAAGAGTCCGTGACCACTAGCGTGCCGCAGCAGCACCGGATTATTGGGCGATACATGACTCAATTCATCGTGATAAGGATAGCCCAATACTTGTTTATCAGGTGAGTTTTCCCATTTTTCCTGATGCCAGCCGCGCCCTACGATCCATTCGCCAGGCTTAGCGGTTTTTGCTTTTTCTTCCACCATTTTTACAATCTCTTCCCAGCTGCGCGATTTGAGAAAATTCAAATTCATCAAGCTTTGCCCCAAACCAGAGAAATGCCCATGCCCTTCGATGAAGCCCGGCATTGCAAATTGGCCTTGCAAATCAATCACTTCGGTGTTTTCATCCTTGAGCTTTTCAATATCCGCATTTGCACCGATTGCCAGAATGCGACCGTCTTTTACTGCAATTGCCTCGGCGCGAGGCTGTTCCGTGTTGACGGTATAAATATTCCCGTTGATAAAAACGACATCAGCGGTGTCTTTTTCCTTAGGCTGGCAGCCAAATATGAGCGTCGCCAGCAGTAGCCATAAGAATTTCTTCGTCATGCTTATTTGATTAGTGTTTTAGCGATTAGACAAAGGACAAATCCGAATTCATCCCTTATTTTGTGAAGATAAAGCTAAGGAAAGATTGGTATAGCATGGGGTTTCGCCTTTATTTTTTAACCTATCCCTATAGAATATTCCGTTATGACCTTATTTAAAATGCCCGAATCAAGCAGGCGGCGGATATTGCGGAAGAAACGGAGCATGGGTTTCAGTGTTTTTATAAACGAATTTAATAATAAGCACCAATTCATATCATCTTTTCATGATAAGGAATTGAAAATAAACGATCAAGGAGGATAAAGCTTCGGCTTGGATTCCTTATGAGAGAAAATGGTATCTCAAAGCGTGTAATTGGGTTCTAAAAGAGTCAAACTCGATTCTCAAAGAGTGGCGTTCGATTCTAAAAGAATCGAATTGGGTGCTAAAAGAGTGTAATTGGATGCTCAGAAAACCTAATTTGATCCTCAAAGAGTCCAACTCGATTCTTAATGGGTCGAAGAGGTATCTCGGAGCATCCAAAAAGTAGCTCTGCGCATATCAACTGACGCTTTAAGTAGGAAGGAAGAATCATTAGCTCCATTACTCGCGCCGTATCGCTTCCACGGGGTCGAGTCGCGCCGCTTTCATAGCAGGGTACGTACCAAAAATCACACCAATCAAAATGGCTATAATTGTGATAATGCCAAGCGTATTCCAAGTATAAGCCGCCTGAAAAGGCGCATCTGTTAGGGCTTTGACGATAGGAATGGCGATCATTGTAAATAAAATGCCAAATATTAATCCCAATAAACTTCCAAATAATGAAATAGTAATGGATTCTGATAAAAATAACTGCATAATATCACGCCGATTCGCGCCGAGGGCTTTGCGCAAGCCGATTTCCGGGGTTCTTTCTGTTACCGAAATAAGCAATACATTCATCACCCCGATGCCGCCCACCAAGACGGAAATGCCAACGATCAAGCCCATTACAATTCTGAATAGCAAAAAGCCTTTGGCCACTTGATCTACCCGAAATTCATTTGTCACCAATTGGAAATCTTCTTTTCCATTTGGATATTCCATTGCAAACCAATCTTCTAATTCTTTTTTAATCGTCGGTACATTTTCTACAGCATGGACATTCACCAAACACATCGGCGGGGACTGCCTTAAAATATCTTCAGGCACATGAATGATCGGAATAAATAAATTGGGAGCGGGATCGTTACTTTCTTTTAGTACCCCTATAATATTAAAATCCGATCTATTATATTGTATCTTCTTATTCAATAATTTAGAATAATTTTTATCTTCGGTCATTTGCTTAGCTAATTCATAATCTATAATCGCAACGTTTGCTTTGTTGGTAAAATCTTCCTTAGAAAAATTTCGTCCTACCGATAACTCTTCTCTCTCTGGAATAGCAGGCGCAATGGCGCTCACCATCGCTCCGATGGTTTTATCTTGCACTTTGAGTTCATTAGCTTGCTGAGAAACGATATAAGCAATAGCTTTATCTTTTAAAGTTTCTTGTATTTTATTTAGTGCCATGTAATTAAGATAAGAAAAAGTATCTTTTTTGATCCGCACATTATTTACCATTTTATATGTTTCGGAGCGAATCATGATATTTTTTAAATCCGTTGTACTACTGATTTGTTCGCGGGCATATTTTTCCATGCCATCAATCAGCGACAAAATAGACACTAAGGCCGCCACGCCAATCACAATGCCCAGAATAGACAAAAAAGTGTGAAAGAAATTGGAGCGAATGCTATCAAGTGCTTGCGCAAATGAGAAGCGAAGTTTTTTCAACATAATCCCGTGCTGTTTTTCTCAATCATGCAAAATTGCAGTTTAAAGGAACAGTGCTTCGTTGAATAATGGGTAGCTTTTTCGATGGATTCGGGAAATGATTAGACTAAGTAAATCAATCGATTATCCGATGCATATCCAGAAAAATGATGTCCGCACCTGCGCTTTGCTTTTGGATTTTCCAAATCACGCCAAATAACTCTTCGGGATAGCCCTTTCCCTTAGTATTTTGCATATCCTTGAGTTTTTCATTATTACTGATCCGCATTTTTACATCAAAACAATGATCCGCATTACGCAGGTTTACAATCAAATACGTATTTTGATTTTCATGCAAAAACGTTTTGAAAAAATAACGAAAATCTTCTGGCTTTGATTCATTTAAAATTTCCAACACCCGATCTTGATAAACAGCGCTTTCCATTGCCTCTTCTGATAAGATTGTGTCCGTATTCTGACAAGCCGGCTTTGGTAGGAAATAATGCTTGGGTAAAATCATATAAGAAAGAAAGCCAATGCTTAAAAGCACGAGGGCCATTCTCAAAATATTGCGAAGGTCGGAGTAGTAGAATTTCATGGTAGTGAAGGATTTAGGTTTCTTTGAAAACGCTCGAATACCGGCTTCGGTATTTTGCAAAAGAATTTAAAATAAATTATTCCATTTCCTAATATGACAACTACAACTTCGTATTTTCGCATGGAAATGGAGTACCAAACTCCCAACGACTAAATATTTTATTAAACCCTAGTTAAAAAAAAAGTTCATGAGCACATTTACCCAACCCTTGCAAACAGCGCAGGAGGAGCAGCGTCAGCAATACATTGTAAAAGTATTTACCGATGCCTTCAGCAGTATGATTCAGGCGGACGCGGATGCCTGGCGAGGCAAGTTTCGCAAAATGGCTGCTACACCTTTCGCTTTTTATCGAGGTAGCGCCGCCTTGTTTTTCAGCGATATGGCACGATTAGACGATCGGGCTTTTTTAGATGAAAAGACCAGCAGAATTTGGATTCACGGCGATTTGCATTGTGAGAATTTCGGCACTTACATGAATAGCGAAGGGCTACTTGTTTTTGATGTAAACGACTTCGACGAAGCTTGGGTCGCTCCTTTTACCTGGGATTTGAAGCGCCTTGGGGCAAGCCTTGCCTTAATTGGCTTTGCCAAAGCACTTAGCGATAACGATATTCGACAAATCATCAGCGCTTGTATGCGTAGCTACGCACGTCAGGTTGCAGAATTTGCAGAAGATCAACAAACCAAAGGCTTCGCTTTAACTTTGGACAATACCTCTGGCAAACTCAAGCAAGTACTGCTCGAAGCCCGATTGAGTTCTCGTATTGGGCTGCTGGATGGTGTCACTGAAATTGTGGATTATGATCGCCGTTTTCGTCGCAATAAAGTCAGCCTTGCAATCAGTTATCAAACGCGCCGCAAGGTAGACGCTGCTTTCAAGCGTTATCTGAAAACGATTCCTGCCAGCAAGCGCCAGCAAAGCATGAATTACAATATAAAAGACATTGTAGAACTCAAAAGCACCGGTATTGGCAGTGCAGGTTATCAACTTTATTCGATTTTGATGGAAGGACCAAATCAAGCTTTGGAAAACGACATTATTCTTTCTATGAAAATAGGGCAAACACCTTCTGCCAGTAGAGTCACTAAAAACGATGATATTCGGAAATTTTTCAAAAATAATGGCCACCGCACGGTGCTTTCTCAGCGCGCACTGCAAGCCCACGCTGATCCTTGGATCGGTTATACGGAAATTGACGGCGTAGGCCAATTTGTAAGTGAATACTCTCCTTATAATAATGACTTAGAATGGGGCGATATTAACTCGCTCAATGATATTCTTGAAGTAGTCACTTCTTTAGGGCAGGCGGTTGCCAAAATCCATTGCGTATCGGACATGGATAGCGATACGCAGGTAGTGCCTTTCTCCACGGATCAAGCCATTTATGCGGTACTCAAAGGCAAAGAAGAGGCATTTGTGAATGATATGACCGACTTTGGATTAGCTTACGGCGAAACCGTTCGAGATGATTACGATCTGTTTGTGGACGCATTCAGGAATCATTTATTTGAGGGGTTGTAATGAAGTGAAATTAAACCATTTACTTCTTTGTCATAAAATAAAGAAAAGTGTCATTCTTATTAAAGAATGACACTTTTGATAGTAAGAGGATAATGGCTAGCTTTAGTTGTCGAAGAATTTGCAGCAGCTGAAGCAGCCGCTACAAGCTACTGTTTTCCTATCTCCACCATCCGACCAGGCGTGTAAGGCGCTCCGGCGTCTTCGAGTTTGCGCTCCAAGTTTTTGATATCCGTTTCCATGATATTCCGAATTTCCGATACAATGGGCGCGAATTCTTCTTTGGCAATTTTCAAAGCATCTTTTTGCGCTTGCGTAGGCGCGGAAGTAGAACCCGCTGCTCCGAACAATGTCCCCAAGCGATTATTGACGCCTGGTTTGGTCGGCATATCTACACGCGAAGCAATGCGATCACCTGACATCACCAAGTTGATTTTCTCTAATTTATCTTCGATCTTTTTTAGATCAGAGGTTAATTCCGTTGGTGGAAGCGCTACTGCATCCAAAGCCATGCGCATCGCACGTACCCGCGTATTAATGTCACCCAGCATCGTATTGGCGCCTGCAATTACACGTTGCAATTCTTGCGCTTCTTTCTGGAATTCGACCAAAGCTTTGCGATCACTCGCCGGCAGGGTCACGCCACCTAAAGAATTGATTTTGAATTGAATCGGCGCTACCAATTCCTTGATTTCTCCGTTGATACTTTGCGAAAGCGAAACAGTATAATCGCCTGGCATCACCATAATGCCAGAATTACCACCTCCGCCCCCAAATCCGCCGCCACCAGCACCGCCAACTCTCACTGGCGATAAAGATGGGGTGCGACCATCCCAAACAATACGATTCACACCTGTACGAACGCTCGTTTTCAATTTTCGAACGATATTGCCAGACATATCCCGGATCGTGAATAATAAATAAGATGCTTCTTCACTTTCTTCCGCTTTTAGCTCCTCATACGTTGGGTAGCGAATGGCTTCGCCTTTTTTGATTTTCGCTTGCTCGTCTTCCTGGCGTTTTTGTTTCAGGGTTTTGACGCCTTCTTTTACAAAATAAGTGAAAGTAACGCCAATTTCAGGATTTTCTGCTGCGTACATAGTGTGGCCCTGGAATCCTTTCTTACCGCCCAAAGTGCCTAATAATGTTGATTCCAAATACAATAAGCCATCCTTGATCGGGAAAATTTGTGCCGCCGCCTGGAGTTGCTGTTCCTTCATTTGCCGCAAAGGCGAGTAATCATCCAATACATAAAATCCGCGGCCGAAAGTACCCAACACTAAGTCATTCTCGCGCTTTTGAATCGCCATATCGCGCACCGCTATGGTCGGCAGGCCAGCACTCAGTTTTTTCCAGTACTTACCGCCATCAACTGTTACAAAGCAACTAAATTCAGTACCTACGAACAACAAATCTCTGTCCACATGATCTTCAGCGAGACTATAAGTAGAGCCGCGCTCAGGCAAATTGGAAGTAATGCTCGTCCAGGTGCGCCCTTTGTCGGTGCTTTTATAAACGTAGGGTTTAAAATTGCCATCCTTGTGATTGTTGAACGCTACATATACCACATTTTCATCATGCTGCGAAGCCAGAAGATAGTTGACATAACAACGCTCCGGCACGCCGCTGATTTTTTCAGATTCGATCTTGCGCCAGGTTTTGCCGCCATCTTCGGTCACTTGAATCAAGCCGTCATCTGTGCCAACGTATAATAAATTTTCTTTCAATGGGCTTTCAGAAAACGCAACAATATTGCCGTATTCGGAAGTAGACTGATTTTTGGCAACCGCGTCAATGCTTTGCACACGTCCCATTACAGGCAATTTGTTCCGATCCATTTGCCGCGTCAAATCTGGGCTAATGGCTTGCCAGCTATCGCCTCGGTTATCTGTTTTAAACAGTTTATTTGCAGCAAAATAAAGCCTGGTGGGATGATGCGCAGAAATCGTCAACGGAGCATCCCAGTTCCAACGGAAATTATCTTCGCCTTTGGATGGCTGAGGTTGAATATCCATAGACTCTCCACTGGCCCGATCAAACCGAACCAAATTCCCGTGCTGCGACTGCGCATAAACAATGTTTGGATTATTCGGATCAACCTGCGACTCAAAACCATCGCCGCCTTGTGTCACAAACCAATCCGCATTCATAATACCATGACTGGAAATCGTGCGCGAAGGGCCGCCCAAGCTGTAATTATCTTGCGTACCGCCATAGATGTAATAGAATGGCTCTGAATTGTCGACGGCAACTTTGTAGAATTGCGTAACTGGTAAGTTCTCTTTAAAATTCCAGGTTTTCGCGGCATCAAAACTTTCGTACAAACCACCGTCGCAACCTGCGAGGTAATGGTCAGGATTTTTAGGATCAATCCAAAGACAATGGTTGTCCCAATGCTTGAATTCTTCACTCCAACGCCCCCAGGTTCTGCCACCATCTTTAGAAAACTGATTGAATACATCCATCGAAATAATCATCTCTGAATTCGTCGGATGCACCACGATTTCCGAATAATAATTTCCACTGGTATTGTGGCTGCCACGTTTCTCCCAAGTAGCAGCGCGATCGGTAGAAGCAAAAAAACCACCACTGTTGCCTTCCGCTTCAACGATAGCGTATAAAATTTCAGGATCGGATGGCGCTATGGCTAAGCCAACGCGCCCCATTTTGCCAGCAGGCAGGCCACGATTCGCTTTCTCCCAAGTTTTACCACCGTCTTTTGATCTGTAAACGCCACTTTCCGGCCCACCACCCACATACGTAAACACATGCCGCCGACGCTGATGCGCTGCTGCATACATCACATCAGGGTTTCTTGGATCAATGATAATGTCATTGACGCCAGTATGTTCGTCAATCTTTAATACTTGCCCCCATGTTTTGCCACCATCGGAAGTTTTGTAAATGCCGCGATCGCCGCCAGCCGACCAAAGCGGCCCATAAGCTGCCACGAAAACTACGTCCGAATTGCGCGGGTCAACTACGATTTTGCCGATATGCTCAGACTCCTTTAAGCCTACATTTTTCCAGGATTTGCCGCCATCTTCCGATTTGTAGACGCCATCGCCGTATGCCACCGAGCGTTGGTTGTTATTTTCGCCCGTACCCACCCAAACGATATTGGGATTATTCGGATCAATCGTAACACAACCGATTGAATAAGAGCCTTGTCCATCAAAAATTGGCTCGAAAGTTGTGCCGTTATTTTCAGTTTTCCAGACTCCGCCAGAAGCAGAAGCTACATAATAAACACTACTATTTTCAGGGTGCACTGCAACATCTGCAATACGTCCGGAGGTAAGTGCAGGTCCCACCGAGCGAAACTTCAAGCCCGAAAGCGAGACTTTGTCCAAATAATGTTCTTTCTTTTCTTCTTTTTTTGTGGCTTCCGCCTTTGTATCTGCCTTATTTCTTTGCGCAAGCGCAGGTATTACTATGGATAGTAATAGCACAAGTAACATGGATTTTAAGATGCTTTGTCTCATCCGTTCAAATTTTTAATTGAATAAATTAGCTTCTCAATGCCTTTCTTTTCAGACACGAGGATTGGTCTTATTTTTCAGTTAAAATAAAACATTTTGACGGATTCTATAATAAAACTTGCTTTTTGGCAGGAATGGGAAAATAGAAGGGGTTCTAATTTTATGAAATTATAATTTTGGTAGGTAGCTAAAAAAAGTTCGAGCCCTCTTTTGCAGACAGGCTCGAACCTACACTTTTTGAATCAGTTTTTGAAAGATCAATCTTTTCTACATAGAATATCGCCATTGGCGCTGAAAACAACTTCGATGTCAGAGCCGGAATCGCGCTCCAGTTCTACTTTGTATTGCACCGTGCCATTAGGGAATTCATAGCGCTCGGTTTCATCATCTTCAATATCAAGTCCTGGAAATCTTGATGCAATCGCTGCTTTTACTGCATTTGGCAAATTAGAGGGTGAAATTTCTTTTGCAGCAAACAGGAATTCGCCACTTAATTTAAAATACAAATCCACATCCGGTCCAGGGCCATCTTCCAATTCTACTTTTAGTACGATGGAATGATCGCAAAGGTCTTCGTTATGAGCGCTGCTAATACGATACCCAGGATAATTTGTACTGACGTAATTAGAGACACTGCTTGGCACGCCACTATTATTATTGCCACCATTATTATTGCTGTTATCATCTCCACTACCATTATTGCCATTATCGTCACCACCATTATCATCATTGCCATTGCTGCCGCTTCCATCCTGGCAAATGACCGTACCATTTGCATCGAAAATAACCTCAAGACTTGAGCCAGAACCTACGGCAGGTCTCAATTTTACTTTGAATTGTACACTGCCATTCTCAAACTCAAAGCGTTCTAAATCATCACTATTATTGTCAATGACATAGCTTGGGAATCCTGTCGTAATAGCATTTGCGACTGCTTGGGGCAGATCATTTACAGAAATATCTTTAGCTGCAAAGAGGAAAGTGCCATCCAATGAAAAATACAAATCCACATCCGGGCCTGGGCCATCTTCCAATTCCACTTCTAATACAAGCGAATCACTACAAATATCTTCGGTGTGAACGTCCTCGAAACGATAACCCGAATAATTTTCAGTAATAAACTCCAGGATACCCGCTGGTAAATTGCCGGGGGTGAAATCATCGTCACCGGGCGTATTATAACAACTGGAAACAAGTAATAGAATGCCTATAAAAGGCAGCCAATTTGATAGCTTCTTCATAATTGAATTGTTTTTATTTACTTATTATAATGATTTTTCTAATTATTACACCTCCAGGCGTTTTGGCAGAAAGCCAATACACACCGCTGGCTAGAACGGGTAAGGAAATACGATGCGCACCTCTTTGCAATACTTCCAATTCTAAGGGCAAAACCCTGCCAAAATTGTCAATAAGATTAAGCTCTTGAATCGGAATTTGAGATACTATATTCAATTCGCTTTGGGCGGGATTAGGAAATATATTAAGCGTTTGTAATAATGAATTTTCATTAGTCGCAGTTATTTTAGGGTCTTTGGATACGATGATGGTCACCGTATCAGGGGCGACGGGGATTTTAGCGAATTTATCATTGATTAATAAAATGCTATCGATTATCAGATGAAAGGTATCGATATCTCTGCCCACAATGATATCTTCGATGACAATGGAAAAACGACCCATTTCACCTGAATTGATTGGAATAGCTTGTTGGTTGGTACGCGTGATTGCTAATTGAGCTTGGCCTTGGCCATTATTGTCAACGAACAAATCCTGTACATAAGAATTATCGGCTTCAAGCCAGCTATTTTCAGCTAATTCAAAATCAGGGCCATCATCTCCTTCCAAAATTCCGGTCGTATAACTCAAGGTAAATGCCAAGCCATAGAAATCAGAAACAGGCATAGCCGAATCATCCAAACTCAAGCCAATATTAACCGTAGTGCCAAAGCCTACGATCTCAGCGTCAGGTTGCAAACGCAAGCGCGGCGCGGCACCCAATTGCCCATTAGCGTATCCATCTGGCTGTGGCGTTTCATTCGTAAGTCCGAAATTGTCATCAATCGCTTTATCGAAATCTTCTTCATCTACCACGCCGTTCCCATCACAATCAGCATAGGCATAATTCAGTCCATTAGGGAAGTTTTGAGTCCAAAATGAAAGCAAGGGAACTGCCTGCCAATCAGTAGAAACTTCAGACCTCGAAGGGCCGCTACTACCAAATGCGACGCCCCAATACAGTAAATCAGCTCCATTTACGATACCGTTATTGTTGACATCTCCAGGCCAAACCACTTGTGCCGAAGCAGTCCGATAAAAAATGACACTACAAAAAATTAAGGCAACCAAATACCATCTCATACAAAAGCTATTTTTCCATGTGTTTACGATACAAAAGTACATTCGCCAAAGCGTTCAAAAAAATACAGTTTTTCGATATTGTCAGCATGTATAGCTGCTTATTTAATTATTAAAAAAGATATTAAAGCATTTATATCTTTAAACACAATGGTTTTAAATTATAAATTAATATTTTTTATAACTTGTTTAAAAAATTTGTCAGTTAAACCTTTAAATTTGCCGAACATAAATTGTTAACATTTTTAAAATGAAAAAAACGAAAGTAGTACACTTAATTAAATCCTGCGAACCTTCAGAACTGTATGATTTAGAACAATTTATCACTTCCTCTTACTACAATCAAGATGAAACGATTATCCGTTTGTTCCATTATTTAAAAGCTGCCTATCCGAATTTTGATGCGCCGATGTTGGCTAAGAAAAATATATTCCAGCAGGTTTTTCCTGGTCAGGCTTATGATGACAAGCAATTAAGGTATTTAATGAGTAATTTGAGTAAACTAATCGAACGTTTTTTGGCAATTCGGGAAATCGAAGAACAGCCCTATCAATTGACGTTGGCGCTCTTGAAAAACTTGTCAGAAAGAGGCCTTTACAAAAGCTATGACCAAGTAACGCGCCTATTGGAACAAAAGGTAACCGCTACAATGGAAAAGAATAGTGTCTTTTTTTTGACCCAGTTGCAATGGTCAGAAATAAGAGAGCATCATTTCCAGCGACAACGAATACGAAAGTTTGACGCCAATCTTCAGCATTTTGCAGATGATTTGGATAAATATTATTTTTTGCAGCGGCTCAAAATCGCTTGTGCCATGCTCGACCGGCAAACTATTTTTCAGGCAGCTTATACTTTAAATTTTTCAGAAGCATGGATTCAACATTTAGAGCAGCAGGATTTCTTTGGGGAGCCTGTTATTCGAGTATATTATACTATTTTTCAAGCCTTGTTAAAAGAAGAAGAGGAAGACCATTTTGCAGTTTTAAAAAAGCTTTTAAATACCGATGCCTCCTCTATCGCGGCAGATGACCTTACCGATATGTACCTTTTTGCCATTAATTATTGCGCAAGAAAAATTCGACAAGGCAAGGAAGCTTATGTTTCGGAAGCGCTTCACTTTTACCGCACAGGTATTGAAAGGGGCTTGTTGATTGATAAAGAAGGGCTTTCTCCTTGGGCTTTTACCAATGTAATTAAATTATCACTTCGCTTACAAGAATATAATTGGATTGAGTTCT
>JANRME010000036.1:0-8446 GCA_033761835.1 Saprospiraceae bacterium | reverse complement strand
GTGGCGAATCCGGTGGAGAGCTTGAAGAATGAGTGAATTTTTTGGTGTTATGATGTTATGGTATTTTTGTGTTATAACACTATAATACAAAAACACCATAAAACTAAAATATTTTAAAATCATTACATCATGTTAAAGAATTATTTTAAAATCGCCTGGCGGAATTTACTCAAGAACAAAGTTTTTTCGCTTGTTAATATCATAGGCTTGACAACTGGTCTTACTTGTACTTTTCTTATTTACTTATGGGTAAATGATGAGCTGCATATTGATAAATTTCATGAAAAAGATAAGCAGCTTTATCAAGCCATGCTTAATCAACCAACTGCGAGTGGTATAGCAACAGAACCGGCAACACCCGGTCCCTTGGCAGAAGCGCTGGTGACAGAAATGCCGGAGATTGAATATGCAGTGGCGACTACCTCTGGGATGCAAGTGCCGCCCTCTACACTTTCCACCGGTGATAAAGATGTTAAAGCAATCGGACTATTTGCGGGGCAGATTATTTTAATATGTTCTCTTATAATTTATTGCAAGGCGATGAAAATCAGGTATTAAAAGATGAAAATTTCATAGTTGTATCAGAAAAACTGGCTAAAAGATTATTTAATACAACAGATAATGCAGTTGGCAAAAGTATTTTATTACAACATAATAATCCAGTTATTATTTCTGGAGTATTCCAGGATGTGCCTTCTAATTCTTTGGATCAATTTGATTTTGTATTACCATTTACTAGACTTCAAGAGGAGTTTTCAAGCCTGAAAGGATGGGGAAATACAGCTCCTCGCACCTTTGTTTTATTAAAAAATGGAACTGATATTGATAAACTAAATACTAAAATTGAAAATTTTATACAGACTAAAGATAAATCGTCTAATCTAAACTTATTTCTCAGACCTTTTTCTGACCGCTACTTATATGACAAATATGAAAATGGTGTAATGACCGGAGGTAGAATAGCTTATGTTCGATTATTCTCACTTATTGCACTTTTTATATTGGTGATTGCGTGTATCAATTTTATGAATTTATCGACGGCGAAGGCTTCCAGGCGATTGAAAGAAGTGGGCATAAAGAAAACAATAGGTGCTAGCCGCCAGTCGCTTATTATACAATATTTAGGGGAATCATTATTGTTGACACTCATTTCTTTAATAATTTCGGTCGTTTTAGTTGAATTACTACTTCCTTCTTTTAATAGTATTACACAAAAGCAACTCAATTTTCATTTTGAAGCAAATATCATCATTGCAATTCTTGCTATTACCTTAATAACAGGCTTGTTAGCTGGAAGCTACCCGGCATTTTATTTGTCTGGTTTTCAGCCAATAAGCGTGTTAAAAGGAGAATTGCCTGCCTCTATAGGTACGCTTTGGGCGCGTAAAGGATTGGTACTCTTTCAATTTTCGCTTTCTGTTATTTTAATTATTTCAGTGCTGGTTGTTTATCAACAAATATCATTTATTCAGTCTAAAAATTTGGGATATAATAAAGATAACATTATATATTTTGAAGCGGAGGGGCAAGCTAAAGAAAAACTGGATGCTTTTATTAGCGAAGTTAAAAATATATCAGGTGTTATAAATGCTTCTAGTACAAGTCATTATATGATGGGAGAACAGTCGCACACGTCGGGGCTACGATGGGAAGGGAAAAATCCATCGGATGATATTCCATTTGAAATAGCCTGGATAAATTATGATATGCCTGCAACATTAGGAATGGAAATATTAACCGGGCGAGCCTTTTCCAAAGATTTTGGTGCAGATAGTACAAAAATTATCTTTAATGAAGCTGCTATTGAAACAATGGGAATCAAAGATCCTGTTGGCAAAACGGTGAATCTGTGGGGAGAAAATAAAGAGATTATTGGTGTTGTGAAAGATTTTCATTTTGCTTCCCTTCACGAAAAAGTAAAACCCTTGTTTTTAATATTAGCGCCGAAGCAAACGAATAATATTATTGTAAAAATAGCGACCGGAAAAGAGAAACAAGTTATTACAGCGTTTGAACAATTACATAAATCGTTTAATCCGGGTTTCCCTTTTGAATACACCTTCTTGGATGAGGAATATCAGTCGCTTTACTTAGCAGAAAAGCGTATTTCCATATTGTCGCGGTATGCCGCTGGCTTGGCAATTCTTATATCCTGCCTCGGTTTATTTGGCTTGGCGATCTTTGAAGCAGCGAAGAAAGTTAAAGAAATTGGCATTCGGAAGGTGTTAGGAGCATCTATACCTCATATTATACTGCTACTTTCCAAAGATTTTCTAAAACTGGTATTTATTGCTATTCTTCTTGCTGTACCTATTTCATGGTATGTAATGAATCATTGGCTCGAAGGCTTTGCCTATCGCATTTCGATACAATGGTGGGTGTTTGTGCTGGCAGGCGCGGGTGCATTGCTGATTGCCTTGCTAACCGTGAGTTTTCAAGCGGTGCGGGCAGCCATGGCGAATCCAGTGGAAAGTTTGAAGACGGAATGAATTTTTTTGTACGATGGTCTTATAGTGTTTTTGTGCTATAACACCATAACACTATCACACCATAACATTATAAAACAATTATATCATGTTACGAAATTATTTCAAAATCGCCTGGCGGAATTTATTGAAAAATAAAGTATTTTCCTTTATTAATATAACTGGCTTGGCGACGGGACTTGCCTGTGCTTTTCTAATTTACCTATGGGTAAATGATGAGCTAAATATTGATAAATTTCATGAAAAGGATAGCCAGCTTTATTTAGTAATGGCGAATCATACACACACGGATGCAATACAAACGATACCAAATGTGCCGGGTTTGCTGGCACCAGCGATGAAAACGGAACTGCCAGAAGTAGAAAATGCCGTTCATACCACAGGGCGGCTAGAAAATTTTATTATTTCTACCGAGGATAAGCATATTAATGCACAAGGACGTTATGCAGGCGAGGCGTTTTTTGATGTTTTTTCGTATGATTTAATAGAAGGTGTTAAAGATCAAGTATTTACTGATAAGAACAGTATTGTAATTTCTGAATCATTGGCAAAAAAATTATTTAATACTACCGATCATATTATTGGAAAATCTTTGGAATGGCAGTCTTCTGAGAAAAAAAATGAAGTGTTTATTAGCGGTATTTTTAAAGATGTTCCTGCCAGCGCCTCCGAGCAATTCGATTTATTACTTCCATTTAGTTATTTTGAAGCAGAGGTAATGCCAGCCCAATATGTTCATTGGTATAATTATTATGCCTACACTTATTTGATATTAAAAAAGGGTACGAATATAGCGGCATTTAATGCTAAGATAAAGGATTTTGTAGCGAAAAGAGCGGAAGGTTCTATTGTTACCTTATTTGTAAAGCCTTATTCCGAAAATTATTTATATGGTAAATATGAGAATGGCGTTCAGGCAGGCGGGCGGATTGAGTATGTCAGGCTTTTTTCTATTATAGCACTCTTTATTCTTATTATAGCTTGTATTAATTTTATGAATTTATCCACCGCCAAATCCAGTAGAAGGATGAAGGAGGTAGGCATTAAAAAAACATTGGGTGCAGGGCGGTTCTCGCTGATTTATCAATACTTGGGCGAGTCTTTATTAATTAGCTTTTTAGCCTTGATAATTGCTATTGTATTAGTTGAAATATTTTTACCACAATTTAATATCATTACTGGCAAGAATTTATCTCTTCATTATAATATTGAACTTATTTTACCACTATTAGGGATTACTATTTTAACCGGCTTAATTGCAGGCAGTTATCCTGCGCTTTATTTATCTGGCTTTAATCCGGTAAATGTTTTAAAAGGAAAATTAAAAGCTTCTATTGGTGAATTATGGGTGCGTAAAGGCTTGGTTGTCTTTCAGTTTTGTATTTCTATGATATTGATTGTAGCCGTTATGATTATTTATAAACAAATAGCATTTGTGCAAAATAAACACCTGGGTTTTGATAAAGATAATGTTATCAATTTTGAAATGCGCGGACAAGTAAGCGATAAGAAAGAAACTTTTTTGACCGAAGTGAAAAAAATTCCTGGAGTTATAAATGCAGCGGAAACTGGTTTCAAAGTGGGAGGTAATGGGTGGACGCAAGGTGTCAACTGGGAAGGAAAGTCGCCCAATGATGATTATATATTTGAAGAGGTAATTACAGGCGATAACACGATTGAAACGCTTGATATTACAATGGTAGCAGGACGCAGTTTTTCCAATGAATTTGGCATGGACAGCATGAGCATTATTTTTAATGAAGCTGCGATCAAAACGATGGGTTTAAAAGACCCGATTGGTAAAACGATTAGACATTATACTGGTAATAAGCAAATTGTGGGAGTTATGAAAGATTTTCATACCAATTCTTTACATGACCAAATAAAACCTTTGTTTTTTTTATATAAACCGGAAGAGACAACGAATATCATTATCAAATTAGAAGCCGGGAAAGAGCGAGAAACGATTGCCCGGCTGCAAGATTTTTATCAAAAATTTAATCCTGGATATGCATTTGATTATACCTTCCTGGATCAGGATTATCAAGCATTATATGAAGCGGAACAACGCGTATCAACGCTTTCAAAATATTTTGCAGGTCTTGCTATTTTGATTTCTTGTTTGGGACTTTTTGGGCTGGCAGCTTTTGCCGCCGAGCAAAGAAGTAAAGAAATAAGCATTCGTAAAGTATTGGGTGCCACCACAACAAGTATCGTTGGCTTATTATCAAAAGACTTTTTGAAGTTGGTCTTTGTGTCGCTCCTCCTGGCGTCTCCCATAGCCTGGTATTTAATGAATAAATGGTTGGAAAATTTTGCCTATCACATAGAAATTAAATGGTGGGTATTTGCTATCGCGGGTAGCGCTGCAATCTTTATAGCTTTTATGACCATCGGTTTTCAAAGTATAAAAGCAGCGGTGGCGAATCCGGTGGAAAGCTTGAAGACGGAGTGATTTGGGGACTGGGAGACCTGGGACAGATTGACTTAGAGCGAGATCACTCGATTGCCATCAAGAATGCCTAAAGGATATATAAATTGGTTGTCCCATTCTCCGAAAATCTGGATTGGACGACCTCCACTGATAGCAAGAATCTTCCACATATTATTTTCGGAGACTTGTGCAGGCAGTTGTTTCCCGGCATTATCGATCAGGAGCAACTGCTTGCCATCCACTATCGGCGTGGCATTATCTATTAAAACCGGAAAAGTATTGATCCAGGGATTTTGCGCAAGCGCTTCGGCATAATTTTTGGCGAAAGCCGCCCAATCCGCATAACCAGATAAAGTAAATGCGCCGCTCATTGATTCAAAATTTTTTACCAAAGCCCTTTGTTGATAAGCTCCAGGATAGAAAACGACCTCGGCTCGAATCATACTGCCTATATTCCAGTGCTCCATAAAATCGGCATTACCCCAAACAAAATCCAATAACAGCGCGGCTTGACCAATATCCTGACCCCACAGCCAGGTGCGTCGAGTGCGAAGATTTTCTTCTATTTTCTCGACTTGGGCAATAACGAACCAATTACTTTTTAAGCCTTGCTGCGCAAGTACTTCTTCTTTTTTGATATTGACCCCTGCTTGATTGAGTAATTCTTGCTGTAATGCAGGCGGGAGTTTTTCTGATTGCTGAAAACCCTTTATTAATAAGTATAATTCAGCGATTTCTGCTAATAATTTTTCATGTGCATTTTCAAGGTTTTGCAAATTTTTAAACCCGCGAATGCGTCGCCCAATTCCGCCCAATTTGGCATCTGTCATGCTCGCTGCGAAAGTATCCCAATAATTGGTCTCTCGACTCAATGCTGCTGCCAGGCCGTGCCGCACCAAATCAAGTAACCACTCTTGCAATTCAGCAATGCCAGCTTTCATTTGAGCCAGTGTTTTTTCGGGAGGGCTTATCTGTGCAGGTTTTTCAGTAGCAGTATTTGGTTTTTTATTTTGTCGATTCAACCATTTTTCTACCCAATCAGGATAATCGTGCCATACTTGAAATCCATCAGAACCATTCAAATACAGCAGTAGCAAGGCTAGCACGTGCTTGCAAGGTCGGCGACGACTGGGGCAAGAGCAAGTGTGTTGTGGTTGATGCAGGTGTACCGCTGTGCGAAAAGGCTCGACTCCGGTTTTGTACTCTCCCCAAAGAATTTGTTCGTTTCCCAACATTTTTTCCCAGCGGAAGGTATAGGCGATCTCGCGGGCGCGTTCGAGCGTAGCCGCATCAGGAGCAAAGGATTGGAGCGTGTGGGAATTCCAGTACATTCTGCTTGCACTTCGTGCAAAGGTTTAGGCGTTGAGAAGTTTAAGTGTTGAGGTTGTCAATATCAAATATCCTAATATGCAATTCATTAATCCTCATCAAAATCATCTTCTTCTTCAGGAATCATAATGCCGAGGGCAACCATCGCTTTTTCCGAAGCCATTTGCTCAGCACTTTTTTTGTTGAAATCGTCGGCAGTGGCAATTTTTTGTCCGTCCACCATCACGGCAACTTTGAAACGATCACGCTTTTCAAATTTGTACCGCGCCAAGAGTTTATAATTAACTGTTTGCCCATTTTTCTGACACCATTCGAGTAATTGGCTCTTGTAATTATCGTCAAAATTTTCCAGGTTATGAACATTCACATAATTGCGCAGCATCTTGCGTACTACAAAGTGAAGGGTTTTCCGATAACCACATTCCAAATAAATAGCGCCGACCAAAGCTTCTACCGCATTGCCTAGCATTGAGCGACTCAGACGCGTGTTGTTGTATTCTGAAAGTAGTACGTCAAGCCCCATTTTATCGCCGATTTTATTCAGCGATTTCCGCTTCACGATTTTGGAACGCATTTTGGTAAGAAAACCCTCGTTGCTATTAGGATACTTTTTGAATAAATATTCTGCGACAATCGTGCCAAGTACCGCATCTCCTAAGTATTCCAAGCGTTCGTTATTTTGAATAGCGTAACCCTTTTCGGACGAACCAGATTTGTGCGAAAAAGCTAATTTAAAAATACTCATATTCGCCGGGGTAAAGCCCAGGATGCTGCGCAAGCGCCGCGCAAACTGCTTATCCGGTGATAAGTAATAGTTGTACAATCTGAATAGGAAACGCAAAGTTGTTCATTTAGAGTTACCAGAAATCAGACCTACCCGTATAAGGTAAATCAGCCTTTATTATCGTTTGTGTAAAATAAGTGCAAATGCACCGAAGGCCGTCCTACGATAAGGGGGTAGGAGGGATTACGATTACCTCCGCTACATCAGCGATAAGCCTCGTAGCCGTGTTGTAAAAATATTTATTTGTTATGGCGAGTTTGGAAATTAAACAGGTTGGTTGAAAACTCAAACGAGTATCAAAATAGCTATTTAATTTTCAAACTTTTTTAAAATCAAAGTCGAATTGTGCCCTCCAAAGCCAAACGTGTTGCTCATTGCAGCTCTAATTGGGCGCTGCTGTGCTCGGTTGAAGGTCAAATTAAGCTTGCTGTCAATTTCAGGATCATCCGTGAAATGGTTGATCGTCGGCGGCGCAAAGCTATGATTGATTGCTAAAATACAAGCGATGGCTTCGATTGCGCCCGCTGCGCCCAGCAAGTGTCCCGTCATAGATTTGGATGAACTGATATTCAGTTTATACGCATGATCACCGAAAACTTTCTGAATTGCTTTTAATTCAGCTACATCGCCCAGTTCTGTAGAAGTGCCATGCACATTGATGTAATCAATATCTTCTGGTTTCATTTTGGCGTCTTCCAAAGCAAGTTGCATTACTTTGCTCACGCTTATCCCTTCCGGGTGCGGGGCGGTCATGTGATATGCATCCGCAGTGGCACCACCACCTACCAATTCTGCGTAGATGGTCGCGCCGCGTCTTTTGGCGTGCTCTAATTCCTCCAACACCAATGAACCTGCACCTTCCCCAAGCACAAAACCGTCTCTTTCCGCATCAAATGGGCGTGAAGCCGTCGAATAATCCTCATTTCTGGTAGAAAGCGCTTTCATCGCGTTAAATCCGCCTACACCTGCTTTCATTACAGCTGCTTCTGAGCCACCGGTGACAATAATATCGTTTTTGCCGAGGCGAATATAATCAAAAGCGTTTATAATTGCGTGAGAAGAAGAAGCGCAAGCAGAAACCGTCGCGTAGTTAATTCCCCGAAAACCGTATTTGATAGAAATCATACCGGCCGCAATGTCAATAATCATTTTGGGGATCATAAAAGGATTGTAGCGCGGCGTGCCATTGCCAGTAATAAATTCTTCGATTTCTTTTTCCAAGGATTGCAAACCACCAATACCAGCGCCCCAGATCACCCCGATTCGATCGAGGTCAAGACTTTCCAGTTGTTTGTCAAGCCCTGCTTTAACAACTGCTTCATCAGCTGCGATCACAGCAAACTGGCAAAATAAGTCCATTTTGCGAGCTTCCTTCTTATCAAGAAAATCTTCGGGGTTGAAGTTTTTGACTTC
>JANRME010000035.1:0-3361 GCA_033761835.1 Saprospiraceae bacterium | reverse complement strand
ATATTCTTTTTGGCAAGAGAAAACAACCCAAGAAAAAATTATTGGTACTGAGCTTAAATTGGCAGGATTGGTCAGCATACAACTTATTTTGTAAAAAATAGGAATCCGCCTTTTATCGGTATTTTCTTCCTCGTTAATTGGGATTCTTGCTTTTGTAATGATTAGATTTGCGACGCAAAATTTAAACTTAAGACTCATAAATAGAATTCTCCATGGCAAATAGTTCAAAACAGGCAGCTGATAACATCCGAATCCTTTCGGCTGCAATGGTAGAAAAAGCAAAATCGGGACACCCGGGCGGCCCAATGGGCGGCGCTGATTTTATTCATATTTTATATTCAGAATTTTTGCAATACGATCCGACGGATATGCACTGGCCTTTGAGGGATCGCTTTTTCTTAGATGCAGGACATATGTCGGCGATGCTGTATGCTGTACAAGCGCTGCTTGGAAATATTGCGATGGAAGACGTCCGCAATTTCCGCCAATGGGGCAGCCCTACACCGGGTCACCCCGAACTGGATGTGGCAAGAGGCATTGAAAATACTTCCGGCCCGTTGGGTTTGGGTCATACGTTTGGTATTGGCGCAGCAATCGCAGAGCGTTTTTTAGCGGCCCGATTTGGCGAAATCGTATCACATAAAACTTATATTTATATCTCCGACGGGGGCGTACAGGAAGAGATTTCTCAAGGCGCAGGTCGCCTGGCCGGGCATTTAGGCTTGGGTAATATTATTATGTTTTATGATGCGAATGATATTCAGCTTTCTTCAGAAGTGGACGACGTCACCAGCGAAGATACTGCTAAGAAATACGAGGCTTGGGGTTGGCACGTAGTCACCATTATTGGTAATGATCAAGACGCGATTCGCAATGCAATAAAAGCGGGGATTGAGGAAACAGAGCGTCCGACATTGATTATCGGCAAAACCATTATGGGTAAAGGGGTTGTGCTGGAAGATGGCTCCAATTATGAAGGGCAAGTAGAATTGCATGGTAAGCCGCTGGGCGAATCGAAGGCTTCTTTTGCAAAAACAATCGAGGCTTTGGGTGGCAATCCTAATGATCCATTCCAAATATTCCCGGAAGTGGATGATTATTACCGCTCTATAGTTGAAGAAAAATCTAAATCTGCTGCTGCAAGAAAATCTTCATTCCAGGAATGGGCATCTGCAAATCCTGCTTTAGCACAAAAATTGAATCAGTTCCTTTCAGGAGAATTGCCAAATTTAGATTGGACAGAAATAAAGCAAGCAGCCAATAGCGCGACGCGCAATGCTTCTGCGGCGGTGCTTTCCTATCTTGCTGATCATCTGGACAATATGATCGTCGCTTCTGCCGATTTATCGAATAGCGATAAAACCGATGCCTTCCTTAAGAAAAAAGCGATTTTCAAAAAGGGCGACTTTTCGGGTGCATTTTTGCAAGCAGGTGTGGCGGAGTTGACGATGGCAGCGCTGGGTACTGGTATGGCTTTGCATGGTGGTGTGATTCCTGTATGTGCTACCTTTTTCGCGTTCTCTGATTATATGAAACCAGCCATTCGCGTGTGCGCCTTGATGGAGCAGCAAGTTATTTTCATCTGGACGCACGATGCTTTCCGAGTAGGTGAAGATGGTCCAACGCACCAGCCTATTGAGCAGGAGGCGCAAATTCGTTTGCTGGAGCAACTCAAAAATCATTCTGGTCATAATAGTTTCCTCGCGCTGCGCCCGGCAGATGGACATGAGACAACAGTTTGTTGGAAATTGGCTTTGGAAAATAAGCATACGCCAAGCGGTTTAATTCTTTCTCGTCAAAATATTACAGATATTCCTAATGAAAATCGCTACGAACAAGCATTGCAGGCTGCCAAAGGTGCTTATATCGTGCAAGATAGCCAAGGCAAACCCGATGTGATTTTGGTGGCGAATGGCTCCGAAGTTGCTACATTGGTGGCTGGCGCTGAAAAATTGCGCAACGAAAAAGGCTTAAAAATAAGAATTGTTTCTGCACCAAGCGAAGGTTTATTCAGAGTCCAATCAATTGACTATCAGAAAGAAATACTTCCAGAAAATATTCCAGCATTTGGACTGACCGCAGGTTTGCCTGTCAACTTGCGTGGTTTGGTTGGACCATTTGGTAAAGTTTGGGGATTGGATCATTTTGGTTATTCGGCGCCTTATACGGTGTTGGATGAAAAATTTGGATTCACGGCTAATAATGTATTTCAACAGATTGAACAATATCTTGAAGAGCGTAAGTAAGTATATTCTTCATTATTCTATCATTTACTAAGTTCCGTCGGCTAATCACGGACACTCCTCCATTTTGGCACGTTCCGACAAGTTTTATTTGTTGGTAATCAGATTCATATATGTATCTTCGACTGAAAATTTAAAATCCATCTTAATATGAAAATCACTAAAATGTATGGCTGGGTGCTGTTCCTCGCTTTTCTATGCATTTATGCTTGCAAAAAAACAGAAACAACACCTTTTACAGAAACACTCGATTTATCTGGGCGCGACACAACGATGCGTCCACAAGATGATTTTTTTAGCTACGCCAATGGCAATTGGGTAAAAAACACAGAGATTCCATCCGATCAAAGCGGTTGGGGCTCTTTTTACATTTTGGGTGAAGAAAATCAGAAAAAAACCAAAACAATTCTCGAAGAGGCTGCTGCGGCTAATGCAGCAAAGGGCTCTATCCAACAGAAAGTAGGCGATTTCTACGCTTCAGCGATGGATACTGCGAAAATTGAGCAATTGGGCTACGACCCAATCAAAGGAGAACTGGCAAAAGTGGATGCCATTCAAAACGTACAACAAATGTTTGATTTTTTGGCAACGCAAGAGTATAATCGCGGCGGTGCTTTGTTTGGAATGGCTGTCTTTGCTGATGACAAGCGCAGCGACATTAATCGACTTCAGTTTTTTCAAAGTGGCACTGGTTTGCCGGAGAAAGATTATTATTTCAAAAATGATGACCAAACCAAAGCCGTGCGTGATGCCTATGTGCAATACATTTCCAATGCTTTTATGCTGACAGGCGAAAGCGACAAAGCTAAAGCCAAGCAACGTGCGAATACTGTATTAAAATTAGAGACCGAATTTGCAAAGGCGCATAAGTCGCAAGTGGAATTACGCGATCCCGAAGCAAATTATCATAAATTCGTGGTAAGTGAAATGTCCAAGCAAACGCCAGGCATTAATTGGCAGGATTTTATTACAAAAATGAATGTAACAACCGATACGATTTTAGTAGGACAGCCAGAATATTACATAGCATTAGATAAATTATTAAAATCCACTTCAATTGACATATTAAAAGATAAGATTCGCTTTAGTATTATTGATGATGCGGCGAATTATTTGAG
>JANRME010000034.1:0-9785 GCA_033761835.1 Saprospiraceae bacterium | reverse complement strand
GTTTTAGAAAAATTTTTACAAAATTTCCCGAAAAATATTCCTTTGGCTATTGAAGCGCGTCATGAAAGTTGGTTTGCAAATAATGAAAATTCGGAGCGTTTATTTCAATTGTTAGAAAATCATAATATTTCAACTGTTATCACCGATGTAGCAGGGCGGCGCGATGTGCTGCATAGGAGGTTGACGACCAATATTGCCGTAATACGATTTGTAGGAAATGAATTGCATCCCAGTGATTTCAGCAGATTGGATGATTGGGCAAAGCGCTTGAAAGAATGGGGCGAGTATGGATTATCCGAAGTATTTTTCTTTACACATGAACCAGAAAATATTCAAGCGCCTAAAATTGCGCAATATTTTTCGGAGCAATTAAGTATTTTTGAGCAGATTCTTACACGTGGCCCCAAACTAACGGGAGACCAACCGCAACAAATGAGCTTATTCTGAACACCCTTAAATCGCACTATGATACCGCAGGCTAACACCAAAACAGCAGCCACTTCTAATTACCTGAAAATCAACGAAGAACTGCTTACCGCAGAAGACGATATTCCTTATATTCATCGGGATATTAGTTGGTTGTCATTCAATCATCGGGTATTGCAGGAAGCAATGGATCCAAGCGTGCCGCTTTTTGAACGCATTAAGTTTTTGGCGATATATAGCTCTAATTTGGATGAATTTTTCAGAGTACGAATGGCAAACCATCGAAATTTGCTGCGTGTGAGCAAAAAAACCAAACGGGAGTTGGAAATTTCTCCGAAAGTGGTTGTTCGTGAAATTCAGCGCATTGTCAATAAACAGCAAGAGGAATTCAACCGAATTTTTGAAAAGCAAATTATACCCGAATTAAAAAAACATAATATTTACATTTTGCGGCGCTTGGATTTGAATGAAGAACAGAAAGAATTTGTTGAAAGTTATTTCCAAGACCACATGTTGCCTTTCGTACAGCCTGTGCTATTGGTGGGCAAAAAAATTCGCCCTTTTCTCAACAACGCAGCGCTTTACCTTACGGTTAATATGCGTTCCAAAGGCGAGTCAGATGCGCCCAATGAGTATGCGATTGTAAAAATTCCTTCTGATCATTTGCCTCGTTTTATCAAGCTACCATCGTCAAGTGCCAGGCACGATCTTATTATTCTGGACGATATTGTTCGATACAGTATTTCCTGGATGTTTCCTGGTTATGATATTTTGGACACCTATTCTATCAAATTGACACGAGATGCAGAATTGTATATTGATGATGAATTTTCGGGTGATTTGATTCAAAAAATTAAAGAAAGTCTTTCAAAACGCCATGTGGGACCTGCTTCGCGGTTTGTATATGATCGGGAGATGCCTATAGAATTGAAGAATTTCCTGATGGAAGCCTTTGAGTTGGATCAATACGATCTTCTGAGGGAAGGCCGTTATCATAATAATTTTGACTTTTTCAAATTTCCTGATTTTGGGCTTTCTCTTTTAAAAAATACGCCATTGCCCCCACTGCCTTATCGCCCTTTGGAGGACGTAAAAGATTTTTATCAGGCTCTTGCTGAGCGCGACCACTTGATTCACGTACCTTTTCATTCTTATAATTCGGTGATTCGTTTTTTTGAAGAAGCAGCTCAAGATCCGGCGGTAACGCATATTAAAATTATCCAATATCGAGTAGCGCGTAATTCCCGAATCATGCAAGCGATTATGGATGCAGCCAGAGCGGGCAAGCGAGTATCCGTTTTTGTAGAAGTGAAAGCAAGATTCGATGAGGAAGCCAACTTGGAATGGGGCGAAAAGCTTGAAAAAGCTGGTGTAAGTGTGCATTATAGTTTTCCGGGAGTCAAGGTGCATTCCAAATTAGCTTTGGTGCGTCGAGACGAAGAGCAAGGTTCAAAACTTTACACGTATTTGTCCACTGGTAATTTTCATGAAGATACTGCCAAAGTCTATACCGATTTTGGTCTTTTCACCGCCGATGAACGCATCACCAAAGAAGTGGCACGGGTGTTTTCTTTTTTGGAGACTATAAAATTGCCAGAACTTGATTTTGAACACCTATTGGTTGGAAAATTCAATTTACGTACTGGATTAGAAGAATTGATTGATTACGAAATAGCAGAAGCCAAAAGCGGTAAGCGCGCCGAAATGATTCTGAAAATGAATAGCATTCAGGATATGCCTATGATTCAAAAGCTGTACGAAGCCAGTAAAGCTGGAGTGAAGATTAAACTGATTATACGGGGTATTTGCTGTCTTGTACCTGGCATCAAAGGTTTGAGTGAAAACATTGAGGCTATTAGTATTGTAGATCGTTATTTAGAACACGCCAGGGTATTTATTTTTCATCATAGCGGCGAGGAGCGGCTTTATTTGTCCTCGGCAGATTGGATGGTGCGCAATTTGACCTATCGAGTGGAAACCGCATTTCCGGTTTATGCTGAAAATTTGAAAAAAGAAATCAAAAAATATATTCAAATCCAGTTAAATGACAATGTAAAAGCCCGTGTTTTGGATAAAACTTTATCGAATCAATATCGCAGAAATACCACAGATATCGTGATTCGCTCACAATTAGAAACGTATGACACCATCAAGAGAAGCAGCGATCAGCAAAATATGTCGCCGCAAAGCGCAAGATCTTATTCATAATCAAGGAACTATCTTCGAGTAGAAAGTGTTAATAAAAAAAATCGCTCAAAATATTGCTTCATTGCTTTCGATCACCGTATATTTGCATTCGCTAAAGCAAAAGGCAAACAAGCGGATGTAGCTCAGTTGGTAGAGCACGACCTTGCCAAGGTCGGGGTCACGAGTTCGAGTCTCGTTATCCGCTCCAAGGCGTGAAAAGGTTCACGCCTTTTTTTATTTTTGCAAATGCAAAATCTTTTGCCCGGGTGGTGGAATGGTAGACACGCAGGACTTAAAATCCTGTGGGCAGTAATGCCCGTGTGGGTTCAAGTCCCACTCCGGGTACACCACAGAAAGCCTTGTAAATGAATCATTTGCAAGGCTTTTTTATTTCTTAAAAACCACGAAAATGCTTGAAACCCAATGAGATAAAAATCATCGAAGCAGCGTGCAATCGCCTGAAAGCGTCGCCGAGCTTCCATCTTCTGCTTCATAAATCAATCGCCAAATGTACACGCCGGAAGGTAGCAATCTTCCATTCAAAGTACCTTCCCAAAAAACGGAAGGGTTATTCGAGGTAAATACTTGTGAACCCCAACGATCAAATACACGAAAATCGTAATTTGTAAAAACGCATTCCGAAAAAACTTCCAGGAGGTCATTTATATTATCACCATTCGGCGAAAATGCAGTGGGTACTACACTGCGACATGGGCCGCAATATTCAAAATCCACTCGAACGCTGTAATTATTAAATCCACACTGATTGCCGACGACTACCGAATATGGGCCTGGCCTGGTCACCGGATAAGATGATTCTACCGAGCCATCCTGCCAAAAATAATACGTCGCATTTTTTTTTCCTGCATCCAAGCGATACACCATACCCTCGCAAACGGTCGTATCCGCGCCAAGATCAGCCGTAGGAAGATCTTCAAAACGAATTTTTATCAAATCGGTTGCTTCATTACCACAATGATCGCCGATCACAACAGAATAAATACCAGGTCTGTCCACTAAAAATCCAGATTTTGTGCTACCGTCCTGCCAAAGATAAAATTCCGCAGCATCGGTAGTTACGTCGAGTAAATGAGTATTCCCAACGCACAGTGTTGTATCATTGCCCAAATCAAATGATGTAATCAATTGATAATAAGTAATTTCAATACTGTCGCCTAATGTATTGCCGCAATTATCTGACAAAGTTACACTATATATTCCTGGTTCGTTTACAAGCAATTCTCCACTCGTAGTGCTATCTTGCCAACGGTAAGAAATCGCCGCAGGGTCTATTGCATTTAATTGGATCGAAGTACCAGGGCATAAGCTGGTATCCTTGCCCAAATCTAACATTCTAAGTACTTGAAAATAAGCTACTTCAATAGCATCATTGACCGTATTTCCGCAATGATCGCTAATGCTAATGGTGTAAGTTCCAGGCTGCTGAACGGAAAAAATCGGCGCATCGCTCCCGTCCTGCCAACGATAAGTTGCAGCTGCATCGTTGGTAGCGTCCAACATGACTATCTCGCCAGGGCAAAGCGTTGTATCTTTACCTAAATTAACGGATTGTACCAGTTTAAAATATTCTAATTCAATACTATCCGTCAACGAATTTCCACAATTATCTTCGATTGTAACAAAATAAACACCCATTGCATTTGCAGTAAAAGTGGGCGCGGTGCTGCCGTCTTGCCATAAATAGGAAATAGCAGCGTTATCCATCGCATTTAGCGAAAGCAATTGACCTGGACATAGCGTTGTATCATTACCCAAATCAAGTAATTTTAATAGCTGGAAATAGTCAACTTTAATGGTATCACTGAAAGAATTGCCACAAGCATCTGTAATGGTTACGTTATAAATTCCATTTGCATTTACAGTAAAAGTCGAATTGCTGCTGCCATCCTGCCAACGATAAGAAGCGAAGGTCGGGAAGGTAGCATCCAACAAAAGCGTGCCCCCGGGGCATAGTGTAGTGTCTTTCCCAAGGTTAACCATTGGTAATAAAAAATACGAAACCTGAATCGAATCTCGATACAATATCCCATCAATATTGACTTGAACGCTATAAACGCCAGGGCTATCGGCTATAAAAGTCGAATCGGAAGAGCCATCTTGCCATAAATAAGTTGCACAGGAATACGCCCGCCCCAGCGAAAGCGTAGCACTGGGACATAAAGTGGTATCATTTCCTAAAAAATTTGTTTGTGGAATTTCCTCTGGAAATACGCCAACATACACACTATCGCGCCATTCGATGCAACCTACGAATTGAGCCGTTACATAATAAAAACCTGTATCTTGATTATTAATATTACTTAATGTAAAGTTGGGATCATCCGAGGAAAAGCCATTCGGTCCTGTCCAAGCATAAGTGGCGGGGACGTTGGCGCTGGCTGCTATCTGTAAAGATTCATTTTTACAAACAATTGTATCTGAAGCAATTGCAAAGGAAGTTTGTTGAGGAATATCAGGAAAAGGCCGCATATTATTACAATCGGTAAATTCTTCCGACCAGATTTCCATTGCATTTTCGTCATACAGTTTTAACCAATCGACCATACCTGAGCCTTTGAAACGAACCAAGATTTCGGTAATAAAATCAAGGCTTCCGGTATAGGGCAAGCTATGAACCAGTTGATTATCAAAAAATATATAAAATACATTATCCCGAAAAACATAGCGAAGAATTCGCCAATCCGAAAAATCTTGCACAAACTGCGGAAGCGCGCCCGCAAAACTCGTACCCGCGTACATCGAAGTAAAAGGCAAGGCCCAATCCGCGCCCATCATAGAGACACCAGCCCCAACACTACATCCATCAAGGTAAACACCAGGATCAAACGCAGGAAGCCCTCCAACCATTTCATTATTGAGGATTCGAGCCTCCAATATAAAGCTGTTATTCACAAAAATTGTGTCTTTTAATAGAAGTCGAGTACGATAATCCGCACGATTGACCACTGAAGATGGGATTTGCCCGACGCCGCTACTCACTGCTTGACAAAGCGGTACTTCAATAAAACTGTCCACTTCAATCAGCGCCTGCCAACTCGGCGTCTGCGCACATGTAAAACCGAAAGTCATCAAGATGAGAATTGATATAAGTGTGTAGTTCTTCATTGTTCTCCCTTTTTGGATTTAATGTACTGAGAGTGTGGTTTTTGTGTATCGGTTTTAGAAACGAAAGACAGGGTGGAAAAATGTTAATTTCCACAGAAGGGAAGCAAGTTAGGAGATAAGTTGATTGTTGCTTTTGTAAAACGAATTACAAAGCTAAGAACTTATATAAAGGACAAAAATATTAGAAAAGAATTTAACTTTTGCTAATTGCACCTTTTAATACCTCACGCCAATTTTTCTGTAAATAAAATGTAATAACCACGCCGGCCCGATCAACAAAAACTGCACATCCTCAAAAAAAGAAGGTTTTTTGCCTTCTATTTTATGCCCGATAAATTGTCCAACCCAAGCAACCGCAAAGATAATCAATGAAATCAAGGCCAACTGCCCGCCATTTCTACCCAACGCTTCAAAAATAGCGTTATTCCCGAGCAAGATCAATCCTCCAATCACCACAAAACCAAGAAACATCGGGATTGAAAGTCTTAGATAATACAATAGTGCCAGCGCCAGCAATACCGCTGCCCAATTCATGAACAAACTCCGCTCTACAGGAAATGGAATTGCATATATTAAGCCCAATAAACTAAACATAATGCTCGGCACGCAAACCCAGTGAATGAGCTTATTAGTAGCATTTTGGTGGCTTTCGCCGTACTTATCCAGGAACCATTGCATTGTTTTTGCCATAGCTATTATTCTTTTTGTATTCTTCAAAAATAGAAAATTTTAGCAGGAATAATAGCTGTCAGCCAATAAAAATTCTGAATAAAAGTCAATGCTCAGGAAAAACCTGGGCTGCTATTTGCACAGATTTGTTGAATTCTTCTAAGTTCAGGCAAGTTTCTTCTTGAATATCATTAAAATAATAGACCATATTTTCGGTAGGCATATTCCCTGTAAGGTCATCCTTGGCCATCGGGCAACCGCCAAACCCTTTGATCGCGCCATCGAAGCGGCGACAACCATTTTCGTAAGCGGTTACGATTTTTTCTTTCCAAATTTGTGGCGTAGTGTGAAAATGCGCTCCAATTTCAAGCTTTGGATATGCCGGAATCAGATTACTAAATAAATAGCCAATACTTTCGGGGCTTGCCACGCCAATGGTGTCTGACAATTGAAAAATAGAAATCCCCATTTCTGCCAAACGATTGACCCATTTCTGCACGATATCCACATTCCAAGGAACGCCATAAGGATTGCCAAAACCCATTGAAATATAGATCACCAGCGATTTTCCGGTGCGAATGCAAATATGTTGAATTTCTTCCACGCGTTCGAGCGATTCTTCGATCGTGGCATTGGTATTGCGCAATTGAAAGGTTTCAGAAATGGAGAAAGGGTAACCCAAATAAGTAATTTCGTCAAATTGAGCAGCGTCTTCTGCTCCGCGTTGATTGGCAACAATGGCTAATAATTTGGATTCCGTGAAACTCAAATCCAGTGAATTCAACACTTCGGCGGTGTCGCGCATTTGAGGAATCGCTTTGGGCGATACAAAACTCCCAAAATCAATGGTATCGAAGCCTACCTTGAGTAACTGGTTGATATACAAAGCTTTTGTTTCGGTCGGGATAAAATCTTTCAGTCCTTGCATGGCATCACGCGGACACTCGATCAGTTTTACCATTTTCGGGCAATGGGTTTTATTCTACTTAATAACGATTTGAGTAAGGAGTAGTTCCGATTGGCAATCAGAATTACTTATTTTTTGAATAAATTTGTCGCTCGGCAAACTTTTGCCAGAGAACAGCGTTTCCATCCAAAATAATACCGGTTTTATGACAAAGAACAGAGGACTTATTACTTTAGTTGGTTTTTTGCTCGCGGGCATGGGTTTTTTGGCACTTGTGCTAAGTTTGGTCGGCCTTCAATTATCCTTCCTTACTTGGTTAGACGCACCGGGCAGGCTATTTGGCTTTGTCGCAAGATTGGTAATGATTATTGTCGGAATCGTTATTATTTTTTTGGCACAAACGAATTTTAAAGGAGAGGAATAACAGAATCAACAACATTCCATTATTCCCCAACTTCCAATATTCCAATATTACAGTAATATCATTTTTCTGATCTCTTTTTCACCTTCTACCTCAATCGTGTAAATATAGACGCCATTCCCTTTCAAATCGCTTTGTTTAACAGTCATTTGCTGATATCCTTGTTCAAAATTACCCGACGCTTGATGCATTAATCGCCCGTCGCTACCGAAAACCTGCAAATTTACTTTCGCCGATTTCGGTAAATAAAATGGGATAATCGTCTCATTATCAAAAGGATTTGGAATATTTTGTAAGAGCGTAAATTCCGTTCGATCTACTGTTTTATCAAATTTTAATTCAGCTTTATAAACACTATCATTCCGATCATAAGCTTCACCAACTACATAACGCGGATGCAATTGTAAATAATCGCTCAGGCGGCCTGCTTTATTAACTTTAAACGTCAGACTAAATAAGGTGGACGTATTTATTATATTTTTATTAACTTCATTTGAAATATTCCAACTCGTCATAATCAGTCCCTGATCCAGCAAATCCCAGCCAAAATGCTGCGCTTCAGAGATATTGTATTCAATATCCACCATTTCCAGCGCTTCTGTATCAAAAGCAAGGGTAAACTGATAACCCAATATTTCCTGCAAATTCGCTGCAAAAGGTACTTGTATGTGCTGCCCTTGGGTCAAAAACATATCTTTCACTTCGATTGAAAATAAATCCTTCGTTTCACCATTTCTGGCGCTATTGCGAAAGGCACTAAAATCAACATCTCCGACTTTAACGGCAATAAAATCAGCATTTTCTATCGGTCCGAGCATTTGTTTAAAAGATAATTGCTCCGGGAAAGTTTCGTGCCAGGGATTGCTTGGTCTTGGAAATGAATAATACCTATCTACAAAACGCCAACTTTGATTATTCTCGGCTCCAACTTGAACGCTTAGAATCAATTTGCGCAGCAAAATAACATCCAAAATAGACAAATTGCCAGATTTGTTGACATCTGCGGCAATGAGTTTATAGGGTGAATCCAAAGTCTTTGTTCCAAGAATATGTTGTGAAATCAGCACGATATCATATGTCGAAACACCTTCCAAAAAATTCCGGTTCAAAGAAGGAATAACTTGCAAATCGCTTGCAAACATTGGTACTCTCGCCGAGTAAAGTCCATTTTCATTACTCGAAGTATTGTGATCGGCAACGTGGATGTTTGCACCCGAAACCGGCTTCCCTTCAGGATTTGTAATGATCCCAGAAATTGTTCCTATAGTTGCGCCATCGCTGCAAATACCTGGCAGGTTTTCCTGCACCAATACGTATGTAACGCAACTAGAAGAATTAGGACCTCCGACCGAGCCATCAGGCTTGATAACCAATGGGTTATTGGCATCATCCCAGGCATGAATTTCAACTTGAACGGTGTTGCCTGCATCATTACAAGTCAGAATCAAACTTTTTCGATTGATATCGGGGGTCTCTCCTACCCTGTTGATCGAATACGCTACAATGTTGCCGCAATCGTCCGAAACGCTTTTGACAAAATCGGAGGCCCAAATCTCCACAACACCGCTATCGGGCGTGCCATCTCCATTCACATCGGTGGCTGGTACTACAGGGGAAAGCTCTACTGCCAAGCCATTGATACAAGCAATAGCAGGCGCTTTGCAATCGGCAACGCCAAACGGAATCCTCTGAATCGTCACATTTCCACAACCATCGCTTATTCTAATTTCAACTACGTGATCGCCAATCGGAAGCGTGTCCTCATAACGAAACTTAGGATATACCCCTTTAACTTTTGCACGCTCTCGTGTTATTAGATCAATACTATCATTATACAAATCTATTACTACCTCAAAATCAATCTCCTGCGGGGTACAATCTTCACTAATCAGAAAAGGAATACCAATATCACCCTGACAATCGCCTCTGGTTGCGCAAAACAAATCTACCGGACTCAGAATAACCTTCGGGGGCTTATTGTCATAAACATTAATCCATTGCGTATATTGCCAAAAGCCCGTTGAATTAGATTTTCGCCAATACCCTTTG
>JANRME010000033.1:0-4690 GCA_033761835.1 Saprospiraceae bacterium | reverse complement strand
TATCGGAGACGAAATTGTTTTACAAAATAATTACTTCCTTGATAAAATACTCAAATTCAGATTATATAATCCAATAGAAAACCCTTGCCAAGACAAACAAATATTTATTTTTCAATCTGAAGGAAATATTATATATCAATTACATCGACCTAATAAAGGATTCTCATTTTATTGCGGGGTAGGAGTTTTTTATGTAGATCAAGCTACCTGGGAAAAATTGGATAATAATAATATCCTTCTAAATTTTAAAGGAGGATATCCAAGTACATTGGGAAATGGAGTTTGAGTTATATTCCTCATCAAATCAAGAAATTATTTTAAAACGCGTAAAAGGGAAAGATTTAGATTCTCAATAGCTCGTCTCATCCAATCTCACCTTGCCCCGAAAGGTCCAGAATACAAAACCAGTGTAAGCCAGCACCAATGGTGCGCCAATGGCGGCAATCGTGAGCATAATGCGCAAGGATTTCTCAGAAGAAGCGGCATTATAAATCGTCAAATTATATTGCGGATCAATGGTAGAAAGGATCAACACAGGATATAATTCTATTGCCACCAAAATTAATAATAATGCCACAGTAAGGGATGAAAACAAAAATGCTTGCCAATACTTGCGTTTGGCGGCTAAGCGCGGCACATTCGCAATGCTCAAAAACGCCAACACCGGCACGATAAATAGAGTTGGCGATTGTTTGAAATCATCCGATAAATGCGGAATATAAATTAAAGTATAAAGTGTAACAATGCTGAAACTCAACACAAAAAAGATGATTGTACGCTTGAGTAGTAAAGTAACTTTTGCGAACAATCGCCCTTCGGTTTTCATCGTCAAGTAAATCGCGCCGTGCATCGCAAAAAGCGCAACAGTGGTCACGCCGACCATCAAAGCATAAGGATTCAGAAATTCTAACCAATGCCCTTGAAATTCAAAATTTTCACCAAGCGCGATGCCTTGTAATACATTGCCCAGCACAACGCCCAATAAAAATGCCAGCAAAATACTTGATATTGAATAACTTACGTCCCACATTCTGCGCCACCACAGCATGGGTTCTTTGCTGCGAAATTCGATTGAAACCGCCCGAAAAATAAGCGCTGCCAAAAACAGCATAAATGGAATGTACATCCCTGAGAACAAGGAGGCGTACACCACCGGAAAGCCCGCAAACAGTGCGCCGCCGCCTATTACCAGCCACACTTCATTCCCATCCCATACTGGCCCCACAGCATTCAAAGCGATACGCCGACTTTCTTCTTTTTTGAATAATAAATGTAAAGCGCCTGCACCAAGATCGAAACCATCGAGGATTGCATAGCCGCTGAACAAGCCGCCAACTACCAAAAACCACCAGGTGGGATAATCCATGCCGAGAAACATAATTTAAATTTGAAATGTGAAATGAGAAATTTGAAAACCTAATAAATTGAAATATCCAACCTTAAACATTTAAGGCTTTCGCCATTTCTTGCAATTTCGGGCGATGATCTTGTAAATCGCTACCATCTTCCGGTCCGTGCTGTATTTTTTTATTCAACAAGTAAATAAATAATGTAAATAAAAGTAAATAAATTAAGAAAAACATGATTAAAGAAAATAAAACTTGATTCGCTGTTACAATTTTTGATAAAGCATCGGAAGTACGCAGTAAGCCATACACTACCCAGGGTTGACGCCCCATTTCTGCTGCGAACCAGCCGAATTGATTGGCAATTTGTGGCGGCAAAACCGCCCAAACAAAGACCCACAACAACCAGCGTTGCTGAAATAATTTCCCTCGCCACCATTGAAAACTAGCATATAATGTAAGCGCTATCAAGAATATACCAATCGCTACCATAATATGATAAAATTGAAAAATCGCGTTCAGCGCTGTCGGACGTTCGTTTTCAGGGAAACTATTTAATCCTTTTACAGGTGTTTTAAAATCTTGATATAATAAAAATGTCAAGCCGCCCGGAATCTTGATGCCCATCGTTTCTTGGGTTTCTTTATTCACCCAACCAAGCAAAAACATATCCGCCACAGCGAGACTATCGAAATGCCCTTCCAATGCTGCAAGTTTGGCAGGTTGATTATGCGCGACGCCATCGGCAGCTTTATGTCCTGTGAGTAATTGTGAAAGCGAAGCAACGACAGCAACTGCCAATGCGATTTTAAAAGCTTTTTTGGAAATTTCAATATGCCGATTTTTTAATATATACCAGGCATGAACGCTCAAAATCAAGAATGCACCCGCCAAAAACGCGCCCACCCAAACGTGTAGCAGGCGATCTACGCTCGAAGGATTGAACACCATCGCCCAAAAATCGGTGATTTCTGCTCTTGCATTCAGCCCTTCACCCACAATATGATAGCCAGCCGGCGTTTGCTGCCAGGAATTTGCCACCACAATCCACACCGCCGAAAACATTGAACCCAGCCATACGCCAAGCGTTGCAATAAAATGTACCCTCGGGCTCACTTTATTCCAGCCGAATAATAAAATACCCAGGAATCCACTTTCCAAAGCGAAAGCAAAAATACCCTCCGCTGCCAGCGCCGAACCAAATACATCGCCGACATAACGGGAGTAAGTGGCCCAATTCGTACCAAATTCAAATTCCATTACAATGCCCGTGGCCACACCGATTCCAAAGGTCAAAGCAAAAATTTTTGTCCAGAACCGCGCCATTTGTTCATACACTTTTTCTTTCGTGCGCAAGTACATCCCTTCCATGAATACCATCACCAAACCCAGGCCAATGCTCAAGGGCGGGTAGATATAATGAAATGCAACGGTGAAGGCAAATTGTATGCGGGCAAGAATTTCGACATCCATGATTAAATTATTGATTGACAATTAGTTATTGCCAATGAAAGCAAAAATAAAAACAGTCACAATAATAAAGCTTTCGCAGCTTGCTTGGTTGTGACGCCTATCACAAATATAATTATTTGGATTGAATAAAAATTAAGGATGCTTTCAACTATTTTTCTTTATATACCATGAATTTGCAAAATTAAGCAGTCGAACAGTTTTATTAGTCGATAGTCGATAGTCTCATTGCTTTGAAAATCAGCAACTTGCCATAAAATAAATCTATATTTACTTTGGAACAGTGCTTGTTTATATAAAAATTCTATAATCAATGGTAAATAATCAATGGTAAATAATCAATGGTAAATAATCAATGGTAAATAATCAATGGTAAATAATCAATGGTAAATAATCAATGGTAAATAATCAATGGTAAATAAATTTCATGCTTATATCCCAAAGCTTTTTAGCCAATTCATTATTACGCGCTAATCGGCTGGGCTTTCTAATCTTTTGTTTTTCATCAAAAAATTGCCCGTTTATTTCATTTACTTTTGGTGAAGAAGCTAAATAAATAGAAGTCTGTGCACCTTGTTCCGGCGACATTAAAAAAGGTTTGGCGAGATTCCAAATGGCCGTAGCCAGTGTATTCGCGTTTTTGGTAGCAATATTAGTTGACACACCGCCCGGATGTAGGCAATTACATATCATATCAGGATAACGGCGGCTAAATTCTTTTGTAAATAATACATTCGCCAGCTTGGATTGTGCATAAGCTTCAAAGCCATAATATTTCTTTACAAATTTTTCACCTCGTAGATTATTAAAATCTATTTTTCCACCGTAATGCCCATTGGACGCGACATTGACGATGCGCGGCCTTTCAGCAGCTTGTAATGATGGTAATAATAAATAGGTTAATAAAAAATGCCCTAAATGATTTACGCCGAATTGCATTTCAAAACCCTCTTCGGTTTTTTGTAAATAACTCGTATAATGCGCCGCATTATTAATTAATACATCCAATTTATTATATCGGGTATTAAAATTTTCGACGCAATTTTTAATAGAATCAAAACTCGCCAGATCAAGATGCAGCACCTCCACTTGATCATTATTACTTTCCTTTTTAATATCCACTAAAGCTTTTGTTGCCTTTTCCATATTGCGGCAAGCGATGACGACCCGCGCGCCCATACGCGCCAGTCCAATGGCAGTAGCTTTGCCGATGCCGTCGTTGCCGCCGGTGATGAGAATAATTTTATCTTGCATAAGATTCGACTGGATTGTTTAAAACGAAACAAATATAGACGGGGAAGGTGTATTTTATGTGGAAAAATATAAAAAAATAAGAATTGAAATATAAAATAATAAATCAATATTGCGAATATAAAGTAAAGGATGTAGATTTAACAGCAGTAATTGCGTAAATATCCGATTACGAATGTTTAGAGGCCGTTTGTAATCGGATAATGATAATAAGTGTTGATTATCAATGAGTTCGTATAGAAAGCTATAAGAAAAAATAGACCAGTGCGGCAACCACAGATATTAGCGGTAATTGCTTTCGGACAATGAAGAACTACGAAAAATATATTTTATCATTTGGACTATTGATTTTACTATTTAGCTGTGGTGACAGCAGAAGAGCCAATGACATGGACTTAATTGAAATAACATCAAAAGCAGAAGACGGTTTTCAAGATATTGTTTTAAACATTGTTGATGGTAAACTGACGGACAACGGTGACTATGAATTAATTGTGAAGGGGAAAAGTGATTTAGAGACCGTAGGACTAAAAATAAAAATCAAGGACAAATTAAAAGCGGGGCTTATCGGAGATGATTTTGACACGACAGCACTTGCCATAAAGGGAGTTGCATTTTATTCA
>JANRME010000032.1:0-3098 GCA_033761835.1 Saprospiraceae bacterium | reverse complement strand
CAATTTTTGGGCAACGTATCCGCCTTCAATGGCGTCGAGCTGGTAGGTTTTTAACGGCTGAACAACACCGGTTACCACGATAAACTCATCGAAAACCCCGCGTTCAACTTTCGAAACGGTAATTTTTTCTCGATTGACATTCAAACTGCTTTGGCTGCCGTTGAGCAGGGTATTCACTGCAAAAACCAAAAAAGCAACAATGCCAAGCGCCAGCACAATGCGTTGAGGTGTAAATGTTTTTTTCTTGATCGGACGATCCATCTTGGAACGATAGGTTGTGAACAATACAGTCAAAATAGAGAAGCCCGTGCCAAAAACATAATCTATTGACAATCAAACATATTAGTGGCAAACAGGGCCTTTGTACTCGTTCGCGGGCGGACGCGTGTGTCCGAAATCGGACAATTTGCGCCCGCAGATGGTCTGCCCGACTTTCAGAACGGACATCGGGCTGTTCATCGGGCAAATTCGGACATTCGGAAAGGATTATTCAAACAATTGTACGCTGCTTTCGCACATTTGCATGACAACGAACCCACACCTTTTACCATGAGCTGGCGGATTAGCATTCTTTTATGTCTTTTTGCCTCGGCATTGGCAGCGCAACCGCGGCCCGACAGCCTCATGGCTTTATGGCAAAACACGTCGCTTCCCGACACCATCCGCATTACAGCGCTTCAAGATCTTGCCTGGAGTATGATGTACCAGCTGCCAGATTCTACGGCTCGCTTGGCAGAAACAGAAATGGCTTTCGCTGTTGAAATGGGCAGTAAAAAATGGGAGGGCAAAGCGCTCAACGTACTCGCCGGAACCTATCACGTAAAAGGAGAATATGCGACTGCGCTTTATTATTACCAACAATCGCTGGCAGCGCTTCAGGAAGCCGGCGAATTGAAAAGTGTGGGCGCTTTGTACAACAATATTGGCCTCATTTTCCGGGAACAGGGCCACAACCTGCGTGCGGTAGAATATTATGGAAAATACCTTGAAATTGGCGAAAAACTGCGCGATACCAGTATACTGGCTTCTGCTTTCAATAATTTGGGGACGGTATACAGCGATCAGGGCGACTACCCGGCAGCCCTGAATTTTTACCAAAAGGGCCTGGAATGCGCAATAAAAAGCAATGATTCATCAGCCATCGCTATCGGCTACAACAATGTTGGAACCGTTTATTTTGTGCAAGCCAATTACGATGCCGCCATGGAGCAATTCCTAGAAAGTCAGAAATTGCGCGAGCGCCAGGGCGATCGCCGTGGACTGGCGGTAGTAATCAACAACATCGGGCGCTTGTACAAAGAACAAAAACGCTATCCTGAAGCAAATGCAGCATTTATGCACGCACTTGAAATTCAGAAGAATCTGGGCGACCGGCCCGGTCTGGCGAGTACTTACTTTAGCCTTGGGTCTACCTATAATGATGCAGGCAAGTTCGCGGAAGCGCTTCGGTGGTGCGAACAGGCATGGAAGGAAAGTGAAGCCATCGACGCCCTCCGTCCCTTGAGAAACTCCTGCAATTGCCTGTACAAAGCCTATAAAGGCTTGGGAAACAATGAAAAAGCCTTATATTGGCACGAACGTTACGTGGTATTTGAAGACAGTTTGCAAAAGGAAGAAACCAGCCGCAGTCTGGAGCAACTGGCATTTTCCAAGCAAATCCTGGCCGACAGTTTGCAAAGAGAGGAAGAAAAACTGAAAATGGAAGTAGCGCACCGCGATGCACTTAGAAGCAAAGACCGGCTGACCGGCATACTGATCGTATCGGGGCTGGTCGTGCTGGCGCTGGCATTGGCTTTCTGGAGCCGGATGTCGCACTTCAGAAAATACTCCGAGGAAATAGAGCATAAAGCGCAAAGCCTTGAAAAACAACAACTGCTCAGCGAAATTGCCTTGCTTAAGACGCAGGTCAATCCTCATTTTTTGTTCAATAGTCTGAGCATTCTCGCATCACTGGTACACAAAAATCCTGATCTGTCGGAACAGTTTATTCAACAACTTTCCCGTTCCTATCGCTATATTCTGGAGCAAAAAGAGCAACCCCTGGTTACGCTCCGTACGGAGCTGGAGTTTATTGATTCTTACGCTTTTTTGCTAAAAATACGTTTTGAGAACAAGTTTGACCTTCAGATTCGTTTACCTGAAAACATACTTGATCACTTCAAAATTGCGCCGCTTACCTTGCAATTGCTGGTTGAAAACGCTGTAAAGCACAATCGTATGTCGGCGCAAGAGCCGCTGACGGTGGAAGTAAAAGCGGAAAGAGATTTTTTAATAGTTCGCAACCACCTGCGCCCCCGACCACAACGCGCCGATTCAACCGGTACCGGTTTGAATAATATCATTAACCGCTATCTCCTGCTCACTGACCGGCCTGTCTGGGCAGGCGAATGCGAGGATGATTTTGTGGTGAAAATTCCTTTGCTCTGACAGATCTTCGCGAATACAAACTTGCAATCAACGCAAGCAGCGTGGAAGAAAATGGCTGGTATACAACTGAAAATTACTTTTTTGCCATGAACGTCATCATTATCGAAGATGAAGCCCTTACCGCACAACGCCTCGAAGGAATGCTTCAAAAGTACAATCCCAATATCTCGATCCTGGCCATTCTGCCCTCTGTAGCAGAATCCGTTCAGTGGCTGCGCAAAAACGACGCGCCCGATCTGGTTTTTATGGATATTCACCTGGAAGACGACCTGTGTTTCAAGATATTCGAACTGGCGCCACTCAGCGCCCCCGTCATTTTCACCACGGCGTATGATGAATACATGGTCAAGGCTTTCAAGGTAAACAGCATTGATTACCTGCTCAAACCGCTTAACTATGTGGAACTAATTGCGGCGCTTGATAAATTCAAAGCCTTGAAAGAGCAGTACTCGAAGCCGGATTTCGATACGCTGTTGCAATACATCGGCCAACGAACGCCGGAGTATAAAACACGTTTTATGATCACTGTGGGCACCAAAATCCGCAGCATCGAAGTGAGCGAAATCGCTTATTTCTATTCGGCAGACAAACTTACCTTTCTGGTCACAAAAGAGGGGCAAAACCTGCCCATAGATTTTAGTTTAGACAAACTGGCTACGCTACTTGACCCG
>JANRME010000031.1:0-5215 GCA_033761835.1 Saprospiraceae bacterium | reverse complement strand
ATGACTTTGTTCTTCTTTGAGTTGCAATTGAATCAAAAGGCATTCTTTCAAATCGCGCGCGCCAATACCAGGCGGATCGAAGCGTTGAATTTTTTTCAGAATCGAAATAATTTCGGATTCATCCGTAATAATATTTTGCGAAAACAGCAGATCATCCATGATGCTTAACGGATCGCGTCGCAAGTAACCATCATCGTCGATGCTGCCAATAATTTGTAAAGCAATCGCGCGCTCGCGTTCTTCCTCCAATTCTGCTAAACCCAATTGCTCTTCGAGGTAATCATGAAAAGAACTGGTCACCGCTACCGGCACCGTTTTATCCTCTTCCGCAGCGTAGCTATCGCCCATTGTTTTATAACTCGACGGGTCATCTTCGACATAGCTATCCCAGTACTCCTCCATTTCAAAGGCATCCTTTTGTTCCGTCGTATCATTTTCAAAGCTATCCTCGCCAGCCGTGCTTTCCAGATTGCCAAACTCATCCTTATCCAACTCTTCGAGCGCAGGATTGGCTTCCAACTCCTCCTTGATGCGTTGTTCCAAATTCGCCGTCGGCACCTGTAGCAATTTCATCAACTGAATTTGCTGCGGCGACAGCTTTTGGAGCATCTTCTGGCTTAAACTCTGTCTGAGCATTGTCATGGTTTTGGCTTTTTCGATTCAACCATCTGAATGCAGCGGGTTTCCAAAACCTGCCACCTTTATTGCTATTGTCTCGCAGAATCGAATCAGCGTTGCAAATGTTTGGTCTATTTACACAAAAATCCAGGCATTTGCAAGCAAAAATAATTCCATTCTAAGAACAACACAAGTAGCAAAACAAAATCTATGCCAAAATTTTATAATGCGTCTTCAAGAGCAATCCATACAAGCCATATGAGTATTGGATCAATTCTTATCCAACCAATGAATAATGTTCAATAATAATTTGGGATTTTCTTTGGCATAAGGCGCGTTCATACCCATTGGCGTTCGATTCGCTCCGGCCAATTGTGCACTGAACATCGCTGCTTCACCTGATACAAAGACTTTTCCTTTGCCGTATTCTAAGGAGGCCAATTGACAGAAGCCTTTTGCAGAAAGATAAGGTGTGCTATCCTCGAATTGCCAGGCGATCTGTGGGCTAAGCAAGGTATAAGTTTCATTTAATTCTAATACCTGTTTTGCTTTTTCGGGAATTTTAAAAGCGCTTCCGGTGAACGTGACAATCGTGTCGATGCCCATCGTTACTTCATGTGCTTGCAAGGTTTTATTGCTTTTGTAAAAATACTCTGCGCTTCGTTGGCGATTATCCATTGCAAAACAATTCAAAAATTCAAAGCCAAATGCCTGCGCCAAATCATGTGCAGCGCCAGCAAAAGGCATATGATCGGCAATAAGAAACAAGCGACCGCCATTGGCTACCCAATTTTTTACAGCTTGAATTTCATTGTTTGTGAACGCAGAAGGATTGGGTAACTGCCAACTACTGGCGTTTTGCTCATGTAGCGGATTGGAAATCACGAGAATAAAGCATTTTTTCAAGGATTCTTCGCTGAAACTTTCTTCAAAAGCATTGACTACGTAGCCATCGGCGCGTAATAATGTTGCGAAAGCATAAAACCGATTATCGGGCGTATGGAAATTCTGATGTGCCGCGTCCACGCATACGGTTGGGCCAGTGCCGGCGGCGTATTTGGGCAGCGAGATCGCGTAGGCAAAACTGGAATCCGGGATTTGTTGCGCAAATAATACAGTAGAGAGCAAACAACAAAAAAGTGCACTGAATAGATAGTTTTTTTTCATAGCCATTTATTTTTTGCGTTAATGATGCAAGTAAATGGCGTTTTGGTGTCTCCAGACACATTTTAATTTACAATCGGGCAGCTATATTTTTGTTATTCAATATTTTAGAGTGGTTATTTATAATTTTGCAAGCCATGCTGCTACTGCTTTACCAATATCATCAGGGCATTGTTCAGGAATAAAATGATTCCCTGTTACTTTCGCTTCCGTTAGGTTAGGCCATTGTCTTATGATATTTCGCTGCGCTTCTGTACGGATTAGTCCGCCTGGCTCCGCGTTAATAAAGAGTTTTGGAATATTTGTTTTAGCCATAAATGCCATATTTTCGAGGAATACTTCATGCGTATCGCTCGGCGCACCGTCTGTTGGCACTTGCCGTGGCCACACCAATGTAGGCAATCTGTCCTCGCCGGCATTTTTAAAAGGTTTTCGGTAAGTTTCTTTATCTTGTTCACTCAAATGCGGTAATCCAGCTAATAAAACCTGCTCCACAAAATGGTTTTTTTGAAGCACTTGCTCTTCCAATTCCTTGCTATGGAAAGCTTTGAACCAATTGATAGCAAAATCAGGTGTCTTGCCTGTTTCCAATGGTTCTAAAAAAGTTTCCATAAAAGCGATGCCCTTTACCTGGTACTCATTTCTTTTTGCCCAATCAATAGCAAGTACGCCGCCCCAATCATGTGCAACCAGAATTACTTTCCGGCGATGGAGTATCTTTTTCAAAAATTTATCTAAAAAGGCCTGATGGCACTGGAAGGTGTACCGATCCCGAAACGTATCGAGCAGTTTCTCGGAATCGCCCATGCCGATCAGATCAGGCGCAATGCATGTTCCGTATGGCTCTACATAAGGAATAACATTCCGCCATAAATAAGAGCTGGTAGGATTGCCATGAAAGAATACAACAGGATCACCCGCACCTCCCTGATAATAAGCTATGCTTTTACCCAGTATCCTTATTTTTTTCTTATTAAAAGGAATAAAAAATGGCATGAATACCCATAATAAAGTAGCAAAAGCAGCTTGACGAAGGAAGAATCGGCGATTATTATGATGCGTTTTCATAGCTTATTCATTTTATAGAATAAGTGCCATCATTTCTCAAAAAAGATGGCACTTCTAAATGGATTAGTACTTATGCACGGTCAATGTTTGGTGATATTCATTCATCTTGAAATAAATGTAATACTGCCCCGTTGGTAGCTCTTGAAGGCTGACAGGTACTTTTTGCCCAACACTATCTTGTAGGATGCGCTGTTGGATCAGCTTGCCACTTCCATCAAAAATGCTATAAATAGCAGAAGCCCCGGAAAAAGGAGCAATTTGCTCGATTGTCAGAAGGGTCGATGTAGGATTCGGATAGATTTTAAATCCTTGCAATGTATTTCGAGCGATTTCTTTATTGGAAGTAATAATAGAAATATCATTTTTCTTTTCGGTCGTACTATAAAATTGATTGATCATCAGGTTTGTAAAAACATCTTTCGCGCCGCCCAGATATTCAATCACCAGGCTATCAATGATTGTTGCATCGCCCAATCCAAAATGCACCCGCAGATCATTCTGCCCTTGAAAAGTATTTTGAGCAGAAATTTCACGCATTTGCCATACAACGTTGCCGTTGATAGTTGCTTTCAGCCGCACTTTAGCACCAATGGCGGAGCGATTGGAAGTACTTCCCGTGCACTTGATATTCACCCAATTCTTATTGCCTGCTAAAGAAGTATTTTCGTACAAAGCCCTGCCGGAGGCGGTTCCCTGAATATGTATGTCCAGGTCGCCGTCATTGTCAAAATCACCAGAAGTCATACAGGCAGTACCTACATTGGAAGCTATTCCTACATTCGAAAGGGAGAAAGTACCATCGCCATTATTCTGATAATAAGCCGGCGCAAGGAAATTATCATTGGCAATGATGACATCCAGGTCGCCATCGTTGTCAAAATCTCCCCAGGAATTGGCTAATCGCGGCAAGCCCGGCACTGTGAAAGGCGTGGTGATGGGTGTATAAGTTCCATTATCGTTGCGATAAAATTTTGATGCAGCTCCTGCGTAATTGGTCAGGCAGAGGTCGAGATCACCGTCATTATCATAGTCAATAAAATTATAGCATTGCCCATCTTGTTGTTCCGTAGCAAAGGGCAAATCCGTAATTCTTACCAAAGAGTCCTTGCCAGTTTCGATTTTCAGGTTTTTGTAATGAAAATCTGGCCCAGGAGAGCCGCCAGGGCCGGAAGCAATAAATAAATCCAAATCGCCATCGAGATCAAAATCGGACCAATAGGGTACCGTGTAAGGCGCTGTCGTAGTGGTAAAATCATACGATTGAGGGCTGAGGTTGAGTGCTCCGGCACCATTATTGACAAAAAAGAAGGAGGGCGAAGGATTGGGAATGAAGCCGATGGCATGAGCGATTACCAAGTCTAGCCAACCGTCGTTATTGGCATCGCCAAAAGCACAGCCCCATCCTGAAATGGTATTTCCTGATAAGTCCACTTTGGAGAATGCACCAGTGCCATCGTTCATGTACAACTGCGAAGGCGTGGTTGCCACTGCGCAATCCAAGTCGCCATCGTTGTCCACATCTGCCCAACTAATACCGGTAGGGCGTTGCACATTATCATCGAAGGTGAATCCGGTGTCTTTGAATGTGAATTGTTTGTTTCCGCCGTTGATAAACAATTTGTTAGGCGCAACAAAAAGATCGAGCAGGTCATCGTTATTGACATCTATCCAGGCTGCACCGCGATACAGCGCGCCCGGCGTATAGGTGGTGATCGGATTATTGGCATCGGTTACTTTTGTAAAACCGGATTGCCCATCCAATTGAATCCATCCAATAATTGCAATAAATAAAAAAGAGATTCGCATAGCTTTATTTTTTTGCCAAAAGAACGGGCTATGCAATCCAAAAAGGTTAAATCCGATAAAGATTTACCATTAGAAATACCAAATAATAGCCTAATAGGGAATCCGAATATTCGAGAAGGGGGGTAGGACATTAGCTCAAGCTCAAGGGACGCTTGCTTCTACCAGCGACTTTTCTTAGACCACCTACTGGCGATGGTCGCCGCAGGAGCCGGTACAAATTTGTCGCTGTTTCTAAAAATAGATTGAGCAAAAATTTCGATTTTGAGCTTGCTCAACATTTTAAGAGGGTCGTAAAACGTTTTAGGAGGGTAATTGAACGTTACAGGAGGCTTGTAAAACACTTTAGGAGGGTAATTGAATGTTACAGCAGGATAATTGAACATTATAGGAGGGTCATAAAACGTTTTAGGAGGGTAGTTGACGGGAGTGTAAAATAAATTCTGTCTAAGAGTTTGTCAAGACAAATCCAGGGGCATACGATTGCCAAAACGAATAGCCAGTTGCTGAGCCGTCAGCCCCCAATTGGGTGGAGGGAAGGCATACTTAGCCGTGATTTGTT
>JANRME010000030.1:0-21985 GCA_033761835.1 Saprospiraceae bacterium | reverse complement strand
AGAAGTAATGACTTAGATGAAAAAATAATGAGTAAACTTACTAGTAAAACTGTTACTATAATTGGTACTGTACTCAGTCCTGTTGGCTTCAGAGCAGCACGCGCTGCAGTATCTAAAGCTTTAGAATCATTTATTCCCTTACTTTGGAAACATATTATTGATCCGGAAGCTTAAATTAGTTGTAAAATCTTTTGAGTACAGCTGTAGTAGTAAAGTTAAAATTTAATCTGTTTACAGATTTATTACTTTATTCCAATTTGTCAGATTAAGTGTTAACTCTTACAATTAACAGGGAGGGATGCGTTCCCTTACCTTCTTTGTCCCCAAAGAATGAAACAACAGACTACTGAGACGTAAAAGGGTATCCACGCGCGGGCGGGATGCTCCGCCATGCGGCGGAGAAGAGGTAGCGGGTGAAAATACGAAAAATTGAAATATACTCACCTTATTGTTATTTGATAAACATTTGTTAAGTGCTTCTAAACTAAGTCTTATTATGTCTGAAAGGAGTTTATTGACAAGGGAAATCAAAGATTTATTCTCAAACGAAATTTTTTCGTCAACATTGGAATTTGAGCCTCCCCCAATTCAAAGTACTCCAATTAAATCACTACCAAAGTTAGAAGAAGAGCATATAAATGGTCATACTTGCTATGTCGAGATTGATTTAGGGCTAGATAAAGAAGAAAATAAAAAATATTATTGCTATAAAAAAGATAAAACCAATAAATCAATTAAAGTTGGGTGTTTAACTAAGTCTGCTCCTAAAAAAATGACTGCTATTTATGTACCCGAAAATTTTAATAACACTTCAAAAACAGATATAATAATCTACTTGCATGGGCATTTAATGGCTCACCCCGGAATGGTCAAACATAAAGGTACTAACGAAATTTACAGTCCTTCTATCAAAGAGTATTTAAATTATAAGAAAAAAGATTATTTTAATTTTCGTAAAATCATCAATGAAGCTAATCGTAATGTAGTTTTCGTTGCTCCTACCTTGAGTCCTCTGTCTAAATATGGCAGCTTGGTGGAAAAATTCGACTACTTTATAGAACAGGTAATTACTGCCATCAACGAATATATTATTAAAGCACGCCAATTACAGGGGCAGTTTAACCTGGGCAATATAATCATAGCTGCTCACTCTGGTGGAGGTACAGCAATGTTGGGAATAGCCAAACAGAAAGCAAGTAAATATGCCATTCGTATTAAGGAATTTTGGGGTTTTGACTCTTGGTATAATTACCAAAAGGAAAAGGTAAGCGAAAAGCGTTTTACCTCTTGGGACAAGAAAGTTGTCGAAAATAAATCTATTTATGCTTATTATTTTAATTCAAAGTATCCGCCTAAAGCTTCCGGTAAAGTACTGGTTGAGCACCCATACAAAAGGAAGTTAAAACTTGATCATTTTACATTATTGCCTTATTATTTTAAAGAAAGATTGAGTAGTTTAATACCTATTAGCCCGATGCCAATCAATAAAAAATATGAAAATTTAGTTACTTACAATAACTTTGAATGGGAAGCGATTAGAAACTCATTTGATACACAAAGATGGGAATTGGCTCCCAATAACACAGAGCGAGAAAAAGAATTTAAAAAACGAATGTATAAGATTCTGGAAAATACAAAAATAGACCCCGATAAATGGTTTGATAATTTCACCCAAATTACCTTTTTAGGACGAAAATTCAATAACCCGATTCATATTGAGTTTGCTACCTATTTAAAAGCTATCGAAAAAAAACTTGCAACTAAATATGGCAATAATAACCCTAAAAAGGCAGGCGATCTTCTTAATCTAACAAACGGAACTTTAAGCGGAGGAAGAAGAGAATCAAGCACTGCCTCTAAATCTATGCATACATTCGGGCTTGCAATGGATATTAATTATCAAGAAAACCCGTATTTGGGAGGTAAGATAAAAAATGGCAACACGCTTTTAGCCCTTGAAAAAGCTGGATATATAAAAATAGGGAAAAAGCGTTCATTTGATAAAATGGATATCCTTGACAAAATATTTAATCGAATGGGTCTTCTCGTTACTGGTTTTGGAGCAAAATATCCCAGGGGTTATCATTATAATAACCGTTTAGATCTTTATGATAGATTATATGAATTAAATAAATTAACTATTAGATATTTCAATCTTTTAGATAAACCCGCTGAACTTGAAGCATTTCTTCAAAAAAACCAAAGTATAGAATGGAAAAATCGTACTTTATTAGAGGCTACTGCCATCATTAAAATTGACTTTGACTGGTTTAGAAATTTAGTAAGTCGTTATACGAAAAAGACTAAAGACCCTGTAACTAAAAGAGATACTACAAAAAAAGGGAATGATTTAACGATTAAGAAATCCGGGTTTTTAAATTTAGATAAACGCCTTGTAGAGGAGATTGAATTGGATTGGGGGGCTACTTATGGAGATATTATGCACTTTGATATGCGGAATACTGGTGTTGGTAAAAGGATTGCTGAAAGTCGGTAACAATTAAGCTTTTTAGTCTTCCTAGCCAAACGAAACCAAAATCCCTTGTCCGAAGACGAAAGAAGTTTTTTTTGACAAACACATCCACCCTGACCATTCGTGCCGTAAAGTGCAAAACAAAAATTTTATCAAGTACGAAGCACAAGGTTGGAAGTACGAAATATGAATCACACGCGTCGGGCTATTTTGATTATTCCCATTCTGTTGCTTACTTTCTTGGACGCATCCGCGCAGCCTGGTACTATTTCATTCATTCATTATACGACTGACAACGGCTTATCGCACGATGAGGTGAATTACATTTGGAAAGACCGGGATGGTTTTATGTGCTTCGGCACTGCCAGCGGTTTGAATCGCTTCGACGGGCGCGAGTTTAAAATTTATTTGCACCAGCCCGATAAGCGCTCCGTCCCCGCCAAGTCTCCCGCGTCCAAGCCTGCGCCTGGCGGGACTCGGCGATGTACCACCACATTCTACCCAATCGAGTCCTTTGCAAGAGACTCACTCGATTAAAACGGGAGAGCGACTAAATATTACACGGGCGACTAAAGCTCGCCCCTACCCGCGCACGGAACGTTCTTTTTGCTATTTTTTTTACAATACTTTTGAAATCATCCCAATCATCGGTGAGTAAAGTGGCTTGCAGGTAAGCAGTGGTTGCCAGAATGACGGCATCCGGGAGTTTTATCTTTTTGGTTTTATTTTTACGATACAGGATAGCTTGTTCGGCAATCGGGCGATTGATGTCCACTATTTCGAGGTTGGTAAACATTTCATCGGTTAAGGCTTTTTCGGTTTCATCCGTAAAATCATAAGCGTACACTTCCATGTACGTAATGATGGAAACGTAAAATTCATCGTATCGGGAAAGGAGTAATTCTACATCCAATTGCTGTTTGGAAGCCAAAATAATGACATTGGTATCCAACACTACTTTAGTCCCATTCATTTCTCAGCTGCTTTTGCCAATTCAATGGGTTTTCGATAGTACGAAACATCGGCACTTGCGCCATTTTCTTGAAGGTAGCGAGCAAGCGCGCTTTTTTTGATTGCAATTCCGTCGGTTTTTCTATCAGAACGATGACGCGAACATAAGCATTTTCGTAGTTATGATACATTTCGGGCAGTTGCACCGCACCATGTTCTATTTTTGCAGAAAATTCTAAGGCATCCATTTCTTATTTTTTGATAAAAACCAATATTTTTCTGTTTTGATTCCCCAAGATAGTTATTTTTCAGAAATCCATTTTATTACACTCGCCTCGCCCCTACCCGCGCACGGAACGTTCTTTTTCCTATCTTTGTTATAAAATTGTGCTATTACAATAATGCAAACCATGAAACAACTTGTGCTAAATATACCCGATGCCTTAGACCTTTCCGCGCAAGAGGCAGCGATGCTACTCGCAGCAATGTTGTATGAACAAGGCAGGCTTTCGCTGGGGCAGGCGGCAGAGGTAGCGGGCTTACCCAAACGCGTTTTCGCCGAGCAACTGGGGCAATATGGCGTTTCCCTATTCAATTACCCGGCAAGTGACTTGGCAAGGGACGTGAAAAATGCATAAAACCATTATTTCTGACACCAGTTGTTTTATTCTTTTATCCAATATCGGCGAGTTGGAATTGTTGCAACGCGTGTACGGACAAGTCACCACAACCCTTGAAGTTGCCATCGAATTCGGCGAGCCGCTTCCTGATTGGATTGAAGTAGCAACGCCTAACGACCTCGCTCAACAAAAACAATTGGAATTACAGATAGACAAAGGCGAAGCCAGCGCCATTGCTTTGGCATTAGAAACGCCGGATTGCACCATCATTCTCGACGATTGGAAAGCCCGACGCGCCGCTGAAAAATTGGGATTGGATATTACAGGTACAATTGGTGTTATTATTAAAGCAAAAAATCAAGGACTCGTTATTTCTATCAAACCTTTTCTGGCAAAAATTAAAACGACCAATTTTCGATTGACGGAAGAATTAGAAATAGAAGCATTGAAAGAAGCTGGTGAATCCGAAACTTGAAAAATCTTAAAACGCTCCTCTCCTACCTTCAACACTGATGACTATACCATAGATATCCATTAAGAAAGCCCACCCCTACAAAATTGCCCCTCGCCAAGGCAACATTGCCTCTTTTCCACTCAACGTTGCTATGACAGATAGGAACATTGATATTCAAGGAGTCAATGTTCCTATTCTGATATATGAACAATGACTCTCTGATAGTCAAATTAGATACTACGCATAGGAAAAAAGACTCCTTGAGAGTCAAATTTGCCATCCGGCAAGGCAAATTTGCTATACGCGCCTAGGAACGTTGCTATTGGGAGAGGCAATGTTTCTATCTGAAGCTTCGATGTTGATATAAAGAAGGGCAATGAGCGCATTGAGTCTCCCGCACCCACGATGTAGTATCACATCCTACCCAATCGAGTCCTTTGCAAGAGACTCGATTCAAACGGGAGAGCGACTAAATATTACACGGGCGACTATGGCATAGCCATCCCTATGGGAAAGCTCGCCCCTACCCGCGCACGGAATGTTCTTTTTCCTATCTTTGCTATTAATCTGGACCATTACAATATTGGGCTTGTTATAAGATTTAACCAATGACCATAGTAACGAGAAACCTGCACTTGCTTCGGCGATTGATGGACAAGGATAATAAATCTATCTTGGATAAGGTTTTTATTTAAAATAGTAGAACATGGACTCAAATACCCACTTATTTTTACCACCTGAAAAAATAGATATACAGGAAGATTTATCCCAGTTAATCATTTCTTACCGTTGGATGAAGCCTATTTTCTATTTTTTATTGATTCTTTCTCTTTTTTTCATTAGCTGCCCATTTATTTTTAATACTTGGATAATAGATATTGCCGCTATGGAATATGACGATAAAATAATATTGATAGTATTTTACATCTTAGCTATAATCGTCGGCACAGTTATAGTGTATTTTACGCTTTGCGGCTTTTTTAATAAAACGATTATTTTGGTTAATCGGCAGTTTATTTTGGTAAAGGATAAACCATTACCTTTGACCCGTACCCGAAAGATTTCGAGAGATGTTATTACCCAACTGTATGTAAAACAGAACATTGTAACTGACCAGCATGGAAAAACAATTTTTTATTGCCTAAATGTAGTTACATCTGAGCGTAAAGACATTGCACTGACACCTGGTTTTGACACTCCTCAAGAGGCACAATATATTGAGCGCAAAATAGAACGCTACCTCGGCATCGAAAATCAAAAAGTAGAAGGAGAATATCACAATTCGCCTCTTCCATAGTGAAGCCTTCCATTCGCGCCGAGTATTCTGAGCCTGTGCGTGGCTTTCGTAGGCATTCAACACACTAAAGGCGATCAAATTATGGGCATAGGTAATTTTTATCATTGTTCAACGGCGCAAGTACTGGTACTTTCGTTTTACAAAAACCTATACCATGTTTCGTTACATCTATATTATTCCAACTATTAGCTTGATTATAAACTTGTTATCCATTTCAGCTCCGGCGCAATCTACTTTCACGATCGGCATCGAGCAAGATGCGCTCCCCTACTTCACAGGCGGCTATTTTGGGGCGGTATGGGCAGGCAAAGGGCACTTGCGTGGCAGGGCGTTGTTGGCTCGTGTGCACAAACCAGATTTTATTACGCCGGATGGCTTTACGAATAACCACACAACGGCGTATGCATTTTTGGCGGACTATTTTTTGAAAGAAGATTGGAAAGGCTGGTGGATCGGCGCCGGACTGGTGTATTGGGACAATAGCATTCAAAGTGATCAGAAACTCAGCACCGCACAATATCATAATACTTTACTAAATGGAAGCTTGGGTTATAATTGGAAGTTTTATCGTCATTTTTACCTGAGCCCCTGGGCAGGGATGAGCCTCCGCATAAATAATAGAAACAAAGTGACTGTTGACAATCAGTCGTTTACACCACCTTTATTCAACCCGGAAGTTTCGCTCAAATTGGGCTGGCATTTTTGAGGGCTTGGAATAGAGGTTAGAATTACATTCCTTGCGCCGGTCTATCCAGCCTGTTCCACAAAATCTGGTTACTTTTTAACAAATCTCAGATTCCGCAACCCCGGCGTACTTACTCTTAATCCAACAATCTTATCCTTGCTATTTCGTAATACTTCTACATTGCGGAAATACCAGGCACTTCCTCGAAGATGATTTTCGTCTATAAAAGTAAAATAAATATCATTATAACTCCGGTGCGAAGTCGTCAATCGTCCATCAGAAATAGAAATTGTATAATAAGTATTTAACTCTTCACTATAATATGTGCCCGTATAATTCTTAAGGTTTATTGAGCTGGCATCAAAAGAAGAGGTTGTCTGGTTATTAAAATTATTTCCTTCATTTGCCTTTTGTCCATTCTCGTTCGATTGCACATCTGCCAAGTAAATATCAGCGATTTGCATCGCTAATCCTTCCGGGTACATCGTGGCAAGATTGCATAAGACAATAACTGAAAAATGTTGATCAGGAAATCTTCCGATATAAGTTTGATAGCCATTGTCAGAGCCACTGTGTCCAATGCGCCTTAACCCTTTATAAGTGTCAATAAATTGGCCAAAAGCATATTTAGTAGTGTCGCCATTATTTAGCACATTTTTTTCGAGCAATTGCCGCATCAAAGCCTCATCGCCTATTTTCATTGTTTCGAAATTGAGTACCCAACGGCATAAATCCTCGGCGGTTGACTGTAGGCTTGTAGGGCCAACCGTGCCATAATGAATAGTGCTTTCTTCGAATTCTCCGGAGCTATCATCATAGCCATCTGCATGATTTTTAATAACACGGGTATAGGAATCATTGAAAAAAGTATGGTTCATGCCCAATGGTTGAAAAATATTATCCTTCGCCCAATCTGGAAAAGACTGCCCAGTTACTTTTTCAACAATTTTTGTCGCCAATGTATAACCCGTATTGCAATACAGAAATTCCTCGCCAGGATTAAAGTTTAATTCTTTTTGCTGACTAAGTAATTTCATAATATGCCGATCAAGAATGACATCATCAAAACGCCAGCCGCCCATGATAAGTAAGTGCCATTGCTCGCGTAAACCGCTGGTATGGTGAAGGATATTGCGAATGGTAATTTTTTTACCAAAATCGGGCAATTCTGGCAGATAGGTTCTAATGTCATCATCTAACTTAATTTTTTCTTGCTGTGCAAGCGTTGCAATTGCAAAAGCAGTAAACTGTTTGGAAACAGAGGCTAAATGAAAAACAGTAGATTTCGGATCAATAGGTATATCATATTTAAGGTTGGCGCTTCCAAACCCTTTTAAATAGGTAATTTCGCCATCTTTTATAATAGCAACTGCCGCCCCAGGCGAATCTGGGCGATCCCATTTATCAAATAACTGATTTATTTTTTCTATTCGTTCATTTTCTGATGAAATGGATGGTTGGCTTTTTACAAAGTCAATCATAACAGCGATAAACAATAGTAGCGCAAAGTTTTTTTTCATAGCTCAAAAAGTTTAAAACAGAGGGTTACAACTCCACAACCTTTATAAAAGTTACATTTTTACTGTACTAAAATTAAATAATATGTGAAGTGAGGGCCTCCGTTCGCGTCGAGCTTCCGCCGTCATCAAGAGTATATCGGCATAACGCAGGATGCGGCTATTACCATCCCCGACCTCAATCTGTATGGTTTCCATTTATCAGCCTGCGGTCATCTTATTACACGGATGATTGAAGCTCGCTTCTACAAAATTGCCTCTCGCCAAGGCAACATTCCTCCTCTTTTACTCAATGTTCCTATCCAGCATAGGAACGTTGGGGTCTCACATAGGAATGTTCCTGCTCTGCATATCAACAATGACTCTCTGAGAATCAAATTAGACTCCTTTTATAGGAAAAAAGACTCCCGTTGAGTCAAATTTGCTATCTGACAAGTCAAAATTGATAGGTGCATATAGCAACATTGCTATCTGAAGAGTCATTGTTCCTATCGGAGGTATCGACGTCGATGTAAAGAAGAGGAATGAGTGTATTTATTCGTATGTAAAGGAATTCGGCAATTAATAAAACGGCATTCCCCTCAAGCGTTTCTGAGAAGAATGCCGTACCGCTTAAAAAGATATTAGACTATTATTTTCTATACTTAGCAACCCGCTTATCTTTAATAACGCCCTTCCAGTTCAATCCAAAAGCAAAATCATAAATATTACCTTCCGAATCTTTATAAGGCTTCATATCGCGCGGCACGTCTTCCTTTTGTGCTTCGACCGTTCTCATGTCCGCAGGCAATTGGAAAGGCAGCAAACCCGAAGGCTCAAAAGCTCCTGTGATAATATCCAAACACGCTTGCGTCTGCACACCTGAATGTAATAAAATAGCGCTGGCGCTCTTTTCTATTTCAGCGGGAATCATTGGATTTGAAGCATCAATCACTACAATCACGGGTTTATTTGGCATTTTAGCTTTGGTATCATTTACCATTTTAAGTGCATAATTATTCGTAGCGGTCACGGTTTTTCCTTTGTAAGTCCGATTGGTAAAGGTTTCGAGCGGGCTACCTCCTGCGATACTCGTGGCGCGGGCATCATCGGCAGTGTAATCGCCATATTGCAGACTGATAGGCACATAGCCATTGCCGCCTTTAGCAAGGTCATCGCGATTGTAACCAACGCCACCCTTCGGGCTTTCAATTCCAACGAGCGCAAAATCAGCGGTTTCCGGCGTTTCTACGATTTCAAAGGTATTTTTTATTATATCCAAACTAAATGGATAATCCCATTTCTCCGGCGTTTCTCTGCCAAACCAATCTTTGCTGGCAGGTGAGTAGCGCTGCGGCACATACACTTTGAGTTGTTTTTTGAGTGGAAGCGTTTTATTTTGATTTTTTAATAATACAATAGATTTTAATTGCGCTTCATAACCTGCTTTCGTAAATGCTTCATTTCCAACTACTTTTTCGGCTTCTTGCGGATCGAGGTAAGGATTTTCAAACAAACCCACCCGGAAAATATTGCGGAGCAAACGCACCGCAGATTGCTCAAAACGCTTGCGCATATAGGCTTCCCCGTGTTCTGCAACGCCCATCTGATAAGCTTCCACCACAGGTTTCATTTCATTATTACCACCAAATTGGTCGCAGCCCGCTTCAATTACTTTATAATGTCGTTGCGCCGCAGTCAGCGTCTCTACGCCCCAGCTTTTCCCTTGAAAAAGGTCAACCGCCTCCACATCTCTGGTAATGCCCCAATCAGTACAAACCACGCCATCATAGCCATATTTACCACGTAATAAATCCGTTATGATATATTTATTAAAAGCATTACCAACATTCTCGCCATTTTTAGCATCCTGTTTGTAAGAGATTGTATAATAAGGCATTACAGCTGATGCCATTTTAGTGGCACCATTTAGTTTGAAAGCACCTTCTGTAAAAGGTTGTAAATGATCTTTTAAATTATTACCAGGATAAACCGCATAAGCACCGTAACCAAAATGCCCGTCCCGACCACCTTCTTCGGGTCCGCCGCCGGGCCAATGCTTCACCATGGCATTTACACTTTTGTAACCCCAGCCATCCTTGATCTCGTCTTTGCCGGTGGAGGTTTGGAAGCCATCCACATAAGCCTTAGCCATATCGGTTGCTAAATCAGGGTCTTCCCCCATCGTCCCATCGAAACGATTCCAGCGGGGTTCGGTTGCTAAATCAATCTGTGGAGAAAGCGCTGTGGCTATGCCCATTGCCCGATATTCGGTCGCAGCGACTTCACCAAATTTTTTCATGACAGCCGGATCAAAAGTAGCCGCAATGCCAAGCGTACCGGGCCATTTGGAGATTTTGCCAGCCGCACCAGCGTTGAATTCTGCATAAGAATCATAACCGTGCCGAGGATCAGAACTCGTATTAACGGGAATGCCCAAACCGATGCTTTCTACGAATGCCTGGGCATTATTGTTCCAGGCAGCGGCGACTCCAGGGCTTTCGACGGTGGTTATCAATACATGCCGTAGATTATCTTCAAGTAAAAACTTTTTTTGTGCGTCCGATAAGTCACTTGACTTCGCACCGCTTTCCGCAAAAGGCTTTCCATTATAAGTCGAAGCGCCAAACCTGCCGCCAGCGCCAGGAATAGCTTGATGCGCGCTGTACAACATGAGTCCGGCTATTTGCTCCACCGACATTTGTTTCGCCAAATCTTGCGCACGTTGCTCCACCGACAAGCGCCAATCCTCATACGTATCTAATTTTCCATTTTTATTTAAGTCCTTGAAAGCAAGTCCATTAATCGTCAAAATTTTAACGCCGGAATTTGGAGCATAGCCCAATGTTTGTCCATTCTGATTGTGTACCAGTATAAAATCGCCTTTATTTTCGGTAGTTGTGGTTTGACCAAAACTTATTGCTGTAGCTGCAAAGAGCAAGGCTGATAGGAAGAGTTGTTTTCGCATACCCATTTTTTTTATATTTTAAGTATTCGTTTTAAATCAATTAGGCTTAATTAGAAATAGAAATAATTTGATTTGGGAATCATTGTGTACTTGTAACACGAAGCTCGGAAAAGAAAAGATGATGTACTAATTTATTTCAACCTTTAACAAAAAATTTAAAATATCATTGATGGGCAAATCACTCTGTATCAAACCAGTAGCAAACCAATAAGGCAAGCGCGTTACACGATGGTGTCTATTCTTATCAATCGCTCATTAAATGAAAATTGATCGCCCACTTTTTTATCTTTTAATTCTTGCCCGATAGGTGAGTCCAGTGAAATACCGTAGATCAATTCCTTGTCAATCAATATTTTACCTATGCCAATGGCAATAAAATATTTTCCGTTATTTGTAATAACCAAACTTCCGATTTCTACTTTATTATATGCTCTTGATAAATCAATAGATGCCAAGACAGATTTTGCAAGTACTGCTTCCGCTAATTGCGCTTTATTTTTCTCTTCCTCCAGGTGCAGCATCGCCCGCCCGGTTTCATACTTATCGCCCACGCTGCTTTTTGATTCATGATCTCTCGATTCTTCCAATGATTTTAAAGCGGTTTCAATCGTATGAATTCGATTAGAAATAGCCGTTTGGCAATAATTAAAAGCAGTTTGCTTGAGTTGAAATAATTCCATTATGTGCAAAAGAATAATTTTCAAAGAATGTTTAAGCAATTGATCATTGATAATTAACCATTTTGCAAAATATTAAAGATCAGCAGCTTATTCCAAATAAAAGTTATAGTTATTTTGTCTAAGTGCTTAAGTAAACGAGCATATTTATATAATAATTTCCACAAGTTACTGATTGTTAATTTTATTGACTTTCGACTATTGACTATAAAACTGCTCGACTACTTATAACATATCAATCCAATACCAAAAACAAATATCTAAACTACTTTTTTTTCAAAAACCATTTGATTTTACCAATCGCAGGTCGTAACTTTGTTATTGTAAAAATTTTATATCTGAATCACAACTAATCCAAACCTGTACCCGCCCCCCATTGCAGGCAGTATCCTTATCGTTTTGGTTTTGTAAACAAATTAAAATCCCAAAATATGAAAAAGCATTTTTACTGCCTTTTCCTTACTTTCTTTTTGATAAGTAGCTGGAATATAATCAGCGCCTTTGGAAACGGAGAAATCTTCAGCGGTTGTTGCAAGCCACCGCAAGACAAATGGGTCAGTTGTGATCAACTTCCTTATAATTTCGACCCGAAAAATACTTACCAATTACAATCCTTATTTGGCAAAGCAGAGAATAAGTGTTACGCGGGGCTGGTGGTAGAACTCACGCCCAGTGTGTATCTCAATAGTTGTGGCATCGGTACGATCGTGAGAAAATTTCAAGCATCCAATAATTACGGTAGCTACGATTATTGCGAGCAAACAGTGACAATTGAAGGCGCATTCGATTATAAATTGCGCTTCCCCGCCGACGAAGAATTGAGCTGCGGCGAAAGCCCTGCCTCCGCAAATCCCAGAGATATTATCATTGAAGAATCCGCTTGCGATTTTTTGGTAGTAAGCATTCAGGACCATTTTTTTTCAACGGGTACAGGGCAATGTGGCAAGATTTTCCGCACCTTCCGAGTCATCAACTGGTGCGAATATGATGGCGAATCACAACCTGTGATAATCGACAGGGATGAAGATTGCGACGGCAAGCCCGGCGATGAAGACGTTTGGGTGATTCGACGCCCGGAATACCACGCTTACGTTGATCGGGATGATAATGAAAAAAATACAAATCCCAAAGCCGGAGAACGCCGCACTTGTTCGCCTTCCAACCCCAAGGGTTACTGGCGCACTGTCTATTCCAAAGGCTTTTGGCAATATACCCAGCATATTAAAATTGGGGATAATATTGCGCCGACTATCTCAACAACGCAACCGCAGCCATTTTGCAGCATCAATAATAATTGCGACGCTTTGGTGGAGATTCCTTTTTCGGTGGATGATATTTGCACCCCAAATGATATCAAAATTAAAGTGTTTTTTGATGGAGAAAAAACAGCAGAATTCAGTAATGGCGGTAGCTACACGGCATCTGGTCGTTATAAATTGGGTACGCATGAACTGGAAATCCACGCCACCGATGGCTGTGGCAATTCTACTGTAAAAAAGTTGAGTTTAACTGTGATAGATTGCAAAGCGCCCGCGCCCATTTGCTTGAACGGTATTACTGCTACGCTAATGCCTACTCCTGCCGAAACCGACGCGGATGGCGATGGCGATATTGATCCTGCTGCCATGGAAGTATGGGTAACAGATATTTTGAAGAGCCAACTCAGCGATTGCTCAGGTCTTGCAGGCTACTCTATCAATCGGGTTGGCGAAACGCCTGATATCAATAAAAAATCGCTTGTGCTTACTTGCGACGACCTTGGCACCTTGGATATAGAAGTATATGCCTGGGATAATGCTTATAATCCTCAAGCGATACAGCCAGATAGTAGTATTGGCGGGCCTAATTACACGCATTGCAAAACTTATATTCTGGTACAAATCAATAACAATCGTTGCGATCCGCCCAGCCCTAGTACGGGATTCATCAGCGGTAGCGTACACACCGAAGGGAATTACGGACTCAAGGATGTAAACATAATGCTGGTGAGCAGCGATAGCGCTTTCTTGCTGACCGAACAAAGTGGTTCTTATCGGTTTGACAGCATTCCGATGCAGACAGATTATAAAATTGTTCCAAGTCTGAATAGCAATATTCGAGAAGGAATTTCGCTGGTTGACCTAATTTTATTGCAAAAACATATATTGGGCGTAGAATCAATTCAGTCGCCTTATCGCCTTATTGCTGCAGATATTAATAGAGATGGCCGAATCGATAATGATGATATAACAGAATTGCGCAATGTATTAATTGGAGTTCAATCGGAACTCACAGCTAACAACAGTTGGCGATTTGTAGATGCGTCTTATTTCTTCCCAAATCCGCTCGATCCCTGGCAAGAGGAATTCCCGGAATACATCAGCATCGCCAGAATGAATCATGCAGAGAATTATGGCGATTTTGTTGCCATAAAAATTGGAGACGTCAATGGCAGCGTGGTTGCCGATCGCTTGAGCATCGAAAGCAGAAGCAATGAGCACTTGAATTTAAACATAGTAAACCAATTGCTTACATCTGGTGCAATCGTCAAAATTCCTGTTTTTGCTGACTTGGCCAATGTAGAAGCCTTACAATTTTCATTAGAATTTAATACAGAAGCCCTTCATTTAAAAGGTCTTGAAGCCGGTACAATTAAGTCTAATCAGATTATTCAACAGGATGCTTTCGGGTTGATTCATATCAGTTGGGATAATATAAAAAAAGCTCCTATAAACAAGAACGAACCTTTGTTTTATATTGTTTTTCAGGCTAAAACGAATATTGAATTATCAAATTCGATTCGATTAAACACCCGATGGGCGACACCCACAGCTTACAAAAATGAAAGCGTGGCGGTTGTAGATATAGTATTTTTAGAAAGTACTCCACCAAATAATATCCCAACTTTATATCAAAATGCACCAAATCCTTTCCAAAGCGAAACGAATATTGCATTCGAATTACCCGAAGCAACAGCAGCAACGTTAAGAATCTTCGATTTGCATGGAAAAGAAATCTGGCAATTCAATGGCAATTTTGAAAAAGGATATCATCAAATCAAGCTACAGCAAGAAAAATTAAATGCTCATGGGGTTCTGATATACTCCCTGGAAACTAATCTTTACAAGGCCGTGAAGAAAATGATTGTTTTGCCTTGATCCATAACTGACCAGGCATTCTGCTTAAAGCGGAATGCCTGTCTTTTTTGTCCGCAATTTTTTATAATATTTTTTGCTTATCATTTTATTTACTCCATATAAAGTTTTTATATTTGCAAAATACTTCTTTTATCCTACACAAACTGCTCTTAGGCTAAGTTCCAAGCAATCAAACACCGAAACAAAGGCGATTTTTTCCACAAAAGCAAATCATCATGTTATGAAAAAACAATATTGCGTTTTTTCACAGGTTATTCATTTGCAAAAAATAATCCTGGTGTTTTTATTAATCGGTGTGCAATATCAAACTCAAGGACAACTACGCTTTAGTGAAGTTTCCGGCGACTCCGGCAATAATGACGGTACGAACGATGGCATCATAGAGCTTATCAATACCAGTAATGCTGACTTTGATGCCAGTTGTTATATAATCTCTAATGCCGAATGGGTCGTTGTGCTGCCTCCTGGCACAATCGTTGCACCTGGCGAAGTATTTCTGATTGCTTGCAGCGAAGCACAGAATATAGGCGCGAATCCTAATCCGATTCCGGGTTCTGGCTTGACTTGCGCAACTTGTGATTTTCCAAATATGCCCATCGATTTTGATGTCTGCAATCCCGCTAATTCCGACTTCGTAGATTGGGCGGTCACAGGCTTTACTATTGATAATCAAGACGATACAGATGGCGATCAAATCGTTTTGTTTGAACCTGGTGGTACAATTATACAAGCTGTAAAATGGGGCGGTGGCGCTACCAGTGTGTTTGACAATACCGCTGTGCAATTAGGTACTTATACACTTGGAACGCCTGGCACAGGTGGTGCAGGGCTGTCTTCTGCTCAGTTGCCAAAAGCATTATTGCCGGGTGGAAATTGCTATCAAATGGGGATTAATTTTAATATGCCTATTATTTCTGATCTGGTTTATGAAGATTTAACAAATAGCCTAAATCCTGCTGGAAAGGCTATCAATGCTACGGTTTTGCAAGGATGCAATTCGAGTTTTATTTTTGATCCGATGACAAATGCCTGGCGCAAAACGGATCATCCGAATCCGGGATTGGCGAATGATGCTTTAGCTTATAATGTGTCATTCTCCGCTCCACTTACGCAATGCACTGATAATCTGCAAGAAATAACTATCACGCTGGAAGTCTATAATTGGCAGGCGGTTACGCCTGGAATTGTTAATGCCAAAGGCGGCGTAGGTTCTTTTATAAGCTTTGATGGTGGCGCAACAACTATTCCGTGGACAAATTACACCCGAAATGACGCAACCGGCACTACCACAATGACTTATACTTTTATGCCTTCCGGCAATGCGACTCTGAGCGTTGTTTGGGATGACGATAAAAGCTCGGCTTTGGCCTCTACGCCAACGGGTTCTGCCTCTCCTGCTTCGGTTGTGAATAATACTACTTTATCTGATTGCTACGAAATTTCAAAACATCAAATTATTATTTCCGAACCTTTAGTGAGCGCTAGTTTTACCTGCGAGAATGGATTAGTAGTAGTCACCTCTACGCCAGCGAATGCGCCAGGATTGGTTTATGAAGTATTGGATCAAACCTCATTCACAGCGGTCGGTGGAAATATTGTACAAAGTAATGCCACAGGCATTTTTCAAGTGACGACCGCAGCGACAGAGAATTACTTTATCCGGGTCACCCAAAGCAGCGGATGCGGCGGCCCTGTTGAGGCATCGGGTACGGTTTGTGTATTCATACCGCCCTGTCCCAGCAATTTGGCCTATGACGATTGTGTTTCTGAAAATGGAAATTATTGCCCTGGCGATGTTCTCAATCTTAGCATCATTGGTGACGATCTTCCTCCAGGTGGGCTCATTGAATGGGTGCAAATTGCCAATCCAACAGATGATCCTTATACAAGCGGCACAGTAATTGCAACGCAAAATATTCCAGTGATTTCAAGTATTTCAACCTTTCTTTATACTCAAAACTTTGATGCCCTGCCGAATACGCCCGAAGGCGGTGGTGGCACCTGCGCAGCTCAAATCAGTATGGACGCCCCTACTCAGGGTAATTTATTAGACGGCGTTTCTTCATCCGTTAATGCTCAAACAGGCATTCTTACTGGCGATTGGACACTTTCCAATACGAATAATAATTTTCTTGCAGATGATGGCACTTGCACCACTTACGGCGCAATCGTGAGCATGGGAGCAGCAGGAAACACGGATCGGGCATTGGGAGGCAGGTCTTCGAGCAGCACTGGTACGCAGACTTTTATACTTTGCATTCAAAATACCACAGGAGAAACGATTACTAATCTTGATATTTCTTTTTTAGCAGAACAATATATGGCTGGAAATCAGGCAGTTGCCACCAATCATATCACTAATTTTGCTTTATCAGAAGATGGAGGCGGTTCTTACACTGATTATAATGATTTAGATATTCATAGCATTAACGACGGTGGAACGGGCGCTTTCCAAACGGGCTTGACAGAAAGCCAAATGATAAATGGCAGTATCACGGGCTTGAATATTGCCGATGGCGCTACTTTTTGCCTACGCTGGACTGATACAGATGATAGCGGCAACGATCATTTGATTGGCTTGGATGATTTGGTGATTTCGACCAATTCAGCGACGGGAATGGATTTCGTTTGTACCGATTACATGATCCCGAGTGAAGCTTGCAACAGCACCATTTACTTGCGTCCGCGCATTTCTCCTTTGCCAGATAATTGTAGTCCGACAGGCGATTATACTTTAGATGCATTATCTTTTCATATTTCTTGCCCGACAGCGACGCTTAGCGGAAGTGCTTCAGCTTGCGCACCTAATACTGTACCCTTGACGATTGATTTTGAAAATTATACCGGAACGCCCACTTTTACAATTAATTATAATATTGATGGGATGGCACAAGCTCCTATTATCACTACGGATGATCCTTTTATTTTAAATGCCAATCTATCAGGCGAATACCAGCTTACTAGTGTCACGGTCAGTGATAATTGCATTGCAACGGTCAATGGTTCCGCCTTAGTTCAAGTTAATGAAATCCCTAATATTTCTATTACTGGTTCAGCCCAAATATGCGAAGGCTTGATTGCTAATATCCCTTTGAATATTTTTGCAGGCACACTTCCTTTGACGATTACTTACACCATTGATGGAGGAAGCCCTCAAATGGTAGAAGTATTTAGCAATCAATTATATATTCCGTCGATTGGATTAAACGCAGGAAGCACCTATCAAATCAATTTGACCGATGTACAAGACGCGAATGGATGCACTGGAACGGCGAGCGGTATCTTCGCATTGACCATTGAAGATTGTTGCCCAATTCTCGTAGTAGAAGCAGGAAGCACCGTCAACATTTGTATGGGTAAAAAATTAAATTTAAGCGACCTATCTGCCTCTATTATATTGGATGGACAAGCATACACGGGCATTTGGAGCATTCAAGAAGCCGACAGCGATGGCGAATTTCTGGATGCAAATATGCAATTACTGGCGGATAATGCGGTATTTGATGAAGCAGCTTTTTTCAAGCCTGGCAATATTGACATTCAAAGAGGTTATATTACATTGATACTTACATCTGATGCATTTTCAGCTATATGCGATCAAATAAGCGATCGAGTAAACATCCGGATTTTGAAAGTAGATTGTGGCGCATTCCCTTGGAATGGAGGCAATTAAATATTGGAAACAAGTTGTCATCTGTAAAAAAGAAATTATTTATACCGAAAGCTTGAAGTAAAAGAGTTTTATCGCTATCTTTGGTGCGAAAAGTGTTTACCCTTATTATAGCGATTTAGTAGTTTTCAAGCTATTACATTGACAATCAAGCTTCTATCAGAAGTTTATTTGATGTGTAATGTTTTGTTTTAAACCATTTTTGACGACCATAAATAAAAACGCTAACAAATCGTATTTCGCATGATTAAAACTGTACAAAAAGCATACCAGTTTTTTTCACACGAAAGTAAGGGTAACGACTTGCTTCCTTTCCATCGTTTACTTACCGATTGTTAGTTGTCTGCATTCCGGCCATTTTGATTGTCTACCTTGCCGGGCTTATCTATGGTCTAAAGTATATTTATTTTTTGACAATGAAAGACGCGACCAAAGCATTGCTCTTTCTTGTTTGACGATATAGACGACCAAAACAACAAATTTGTAAAAACTAACAGATCATAATCGCATGGAAAACTTGTACTCAACCTATTTTAATTCAAAAAAAGGTATCCTAACTTTTCCTTTTCTAAAAAGGCGATTGTTAGTACTTTGCCTATCTATTCTATGGGCTTTGCCTACACTCAATTCGCAAGTAAGCCTTACTACCCCGACTTACTCTCAGGATTTTAACACTTTTGCAGGAACTCAAATATCCTTGCCTACAGGCTGGACAGTTGTATTCAGTGGTACTTCCACATTCAATGGTACTGGTACTGGTACTTCAAATACGGGGGGCGTTTGGGCTTATGGTAGTGCAGCTGAGTTCGCACTTGGGGCGCTTCGTTCTGGCACACCTGGTAATATCACACTTACAGCCAGTTTTGTAAATAACACGGGTAGCACTATCACGGATATTGCCATTGCTTATGATTTTGAGCAGTGGAGGTTTGCTAACACCTCTGGTTTTACAGTAAGTCAAACTGGTCTTGGCGCTTCCGATGTTTCCGGTTTGAGTCAAAATGGCACTAATCCGGGTACAAATGGTACCGTATCCGTAACACCCAAAAACATAATGCTTAACGGCGTTAATATTGCGAATGGTGCCGCTTTTTCATTATCCTTTCTAACCACCGATATAAGTGGTGCAGACAATGGAATTGCTATTGATAATTTCTCTTTAGGCCTAACTTTAGCTGGTCCTCCAATAATTGCTGACCGCCTTACTTTTTATAATGTCCCTGCTTCGGTGAATCAAGGCCAAACTTTCAATATTCAAGTATGCGCTACAGATGCTATGTCTGCGATTCAAACAGATTATGCTACAGCGATTACATTGATGCAGAATCTGGGCTTGAATAATGCAACCATCATGCCGATGCCTACACTAAATCCGGTAGGCGGTTGTGTTACTTATATGATTACGCCAGGTGCAGGTGATGATATTATAAGATTTGCAGCTTCTAGTGGAATGCCTGTGCTTACAGGTTCTTCTACTCAAATTACCGTAGTAGGCCCATGCGACGATTTATATATTTCGAATGATTGCAGTGAGCCAGTTGTCGATTTTACAGGTTTCACAGGTGCAGGTTTTTCTCCTTTACCTTCCGCTGGTCAACTTTGCTCCAATAATTGGGAGGTTACAGGTTTTTCTGATGGTGATCTTAACTTTGGTGGTACTGCAAATACTGGTGATTTAGCAAGAGGGACGACTGATGGAACAGGCGAAACTACAGGTGGTATTTATGCTTTGGAATATGGCATGGGTAATACTGCTTTGTGGATTCAACCTTCCAGCGCTGATTTTACATCTGGCAGTATCACGCTTAAAGTTTGTAATAATAGTGGTGCTCCTATTCAAAACATAGGTGTTGGATTCGATTTCTTATTCTTGAATGATCAGAATCAAGGTAGCTCTTTCGACCTGGGTTATTCGTTGATGTATTCGATGAATGGCGCTGACTACAATCCGCTTATTGAGAATGGCACTTCGGGCCCGATGGATGCTCTTGGACTCCAGATCGCGCCGCAGGGAGCTTGTATCAATGGTGCAAATCTTGCAGATGGTGAATGTATTTATCTGAGATGGGATAGCGATGATACAGATGGTTCTGGCTCACGCGATGAATTTGGTTTGGATAATATCCGCGTATGTCCTGCTCCCGCATTGGTAACGGATATCGTTGCTACTTGCACACCAAATGATGAGAAAAACAAATATAATATAGCTGTATCTGAAGTTTCTGGCGGAACAGGTGCTCCTTACATGATCACAGTTAAAGAAGAAGATGGAACGATTATAGAAACGGTAGCAGCTTATAATGGTACGGATGATTTAATCCTCGATAACAATGGTGCAAGTTACGATCATTCCGGCGTTGGAGGAGCAATTAAAATAGTAGAAGTAAAAGATGCAAACGGCATTCCTGTATGCGTGGAAGTGGTAGAAGTTGTTTGCGGTTATCCACAAAATTCAGCATTCTGTAATTGCGCAGATGATGGTGTTGACTGCACTGGGCCAGATGATGTAAATTGTCGTCGCTATGCAGGTGCGATTATGTCACAAGCCGAACCAGGAACATTTATGACTGGCGGAACGAGTGGTCAAACGCAAAAATATATCCTGGTTCAAAATGGCAACATTTTACAAGTCAATATGACTGGCTTGTTTATGAATCTTCCAAATGGTGATTACAGCGTTTATGCAATCAATTACTGTTCGGATGAAGAAGATCAAATTGACGACTTTTTAGAAATTGGAGATCCAATTCAACCACTTGTGGACAATGTTGTCGTTGATGGTGACATGGGGCTTGCAGGTTTATGTTACACCGTCTGTGGGCCTGCTGACTACACAGTAGGATGTGGTATTATCGCGGAGGATGTGACCTGGACAATCCCTGATTGCCAGGAAGCTGTGGAAGTTTTCTATAGTTTCAATTTAATAGGTTGTACCGAAGATGATTTGGATCTCGATTTGTTAGATATTGATTTCGGGGATTTAGAAGATAATTTAATACTTCCCGATGGCAAGTCTGCTCAAGAAATTCCTCCTAATCGTTTTGAACTTGCAGGTGAAGGTGTACTTTTTGTAGAATACAAACTCAGCATTACGCCTGATGATACAGGGATTTATCCGGTTACAATACACTTCAACGGAGCAGATGTGACTGTAAAGATAGCAATCCTCACAAGGGAACCAACGACGGACTACGAAGACCTCTCGTGTACTGGTCAAGTGAATGTTCGATTAGACGGTGACTGCAAAGCAACCCTAAGAGCATCGCAGTTATTGAATGGTGCCTTGGTGTGCGATGATGACTTCGAAGTACACGTGGTGTATATAGAAGGCAACCGTTCTTATATCAACGAAGATGGTCACATTTCTTCTGATCCATTCTTTTACCACCAAAATGGCGGTACATACGAAAAGTACATAGACAAGGCTTGTATCCAGTACATCTATCGTGTATACTACGAAGGAGACTTAGTATGCTGGGGCTATGTGAACGCAGAAGACAAGAGCGCTCCGATCTTTGAATACTGTCCAAGTGATAAGTTTTATGGACAGCGTTCAT
>JANRME010000029.1:0-43205 GCA_033761835.1 Saprospiraceae bacterium | reverse complement strand
GTTCCACATCCGTCAGCCGGTCGCCGATGACGAAAGAATTTGCAAGATCATAGCTCCCCTGCATGTAATGTTGCAATAATCCGGTTTTGGGCTTGCGCGTCGGGGCATTTTCATGTGGAAAAGTCCGATCAATTATAACCTCTTTAAATTCAATGCCTTCGCTGGCAAAAGCTTTTAAAATCAGATTGTGTGGACCCCAGAAATTTTCTTCCGGCAAAGAAGGCGTACCCAGTCCATCCTGATTCGTCACCATCACCAATTCAAAATCCAACTCCCGCGCAATTTTACCCAAGTAGTAAAAAACCCTGGGATAAAATTCAATTTTTTCAAACGCATCTACTTGATAATCATGTGGTTCCAACACCAAAGTGCCGTCGCGGTCTATGAAAAGTATTTTTTTCATTATAAATTCTTTCATTTTTCATTTAAAATCGGCATTTCTACCAACGCTTGCACCAATTTTTCATTCTCCTCCGGCGTGCCCACGGTGATGCGCAGGCAGCCCGCGCACAGTGCCACATTCGAGCGGTCGCGCACGATGATGCCTTGCTCGACGAGGTATTTATAAGTTCCTTTGGGGTCTTGCACTTTAACCAACAAAAAATTGGCATCCGAAGGATAAATGCGCTCCACAAATTCCAGGCTTATCAAATATTGTTGTAATAACGCCCGTTGCCCGATGATGGTGCGCACCATTTGTTCCTGCTTCGCCTTATTTTGCAAGGCTTCCAGCGCGGCGGTCTGGGTCAGTTGATTGATATTATACGGCGGCTTTACTTTATTAAAATAGTGAATAACTTCCTCGGAAGCGAATGCCATGCCGAGCCGAATACCTGCCAAACCCCAGGCTTTGGAGAAGGTTTGCATCACCACGAGATTCGGAAATTCTGATAACAACTCGGTGCAACTTGCTTGTGAAGAAAAATCAATATAAGCTTCGTCCACCGCGACAATGCCCGGAAAACCTGCCGCTAGCGCCCGAATTTTTTCGGGATGAATATTATTACCGGTCGGATTATTCGGACTACAAATGAATAAAATTTTAGAATTTTCATTCGCGGCAGCTAAAACTTGTTCCACATTGGGTTGAAAATCAGTCGTTAATGGCACCGAACGAATTTCTACATTGGCAATATCGGCAGAAACCTGATACATCCCATACGTCGGCGGCAAAATGATAATATGGTCTTCGCCCGGCTCACAAAAAATGCGCACCAGCAAGTCAATTACCTCGTCGCTGCCATTACCGAGAAAAATATTTTCCGCTGCAATGCCCTTAAAATCAGTAATTTGTGCTTTTACTTTCCATTGCAAGGGGTCGGGATAGCGATTCAAACCGGTGTCAAATGGATTTTCATTGGCATCGAGAAAAACCTCGGCTGCGCCTTTGAATTCACTGCGGGCGGAGGAGTAGGGTTTTAAAGCTTGAATGTTCTTGCGGACTAAATTTTTGATTTCCATACTCTTTTTTTGATGCTGTTGTGGCTATGGATACTATTGCCATTAAGCGACTATAGCATCGCGCAGCTAGCATCCATAGTATCTACAGCAACAAAATTTGCATTAATCGAATACTCACTGCCATTTTATGCGCTTCCAACTCCTCCGCTGCCGCCATTTTCTCTACCGCCGGACCCACATTTTGCAAGCCTTCTTTGGTCAATTGCTGGAAGGTAATTTTTTTCACAAATGAATCCAGGGAAACGCCGCTGTACGCTTTGGCGAAGCCGTTGGTCGGGAGCGTGTGATTCGTGCCGGAGGCATAGTCGCCAACGGATTCGGGGGTGTAATGCCCCAGAAAAATCGAGCCCGCATTGATGATATTTTCGGCGAAAGTTTCGGCATTTTCCAAAGACAAAATCAAGTGCTCGGGGGCGTATTCATTGATTAAATCGAGGGTTTCGGCTTCGTTTTTGACTACAATTGCCAGGCTGTTTTCTAAGGCTTTTGCAGCAATATCTTTGCGAGGTAAATCCGCTAACTGAATTTCAATTTCAGCATTTACTTTTGTAACCAATTGATTATCAAAAGTAACGAGAACCACCTGACTGTCCACGCCATGCTCGGCTTGCGAGAGTAAATCGGCGGCAACAAAAGCCGGATTCGCGCTCGCGTCCGCGCACACGAGTACTTCCGACGGTCCGGCGGGCATATCAATGGCAGTGCCGCTTTTGTTGATTAATTGCTTAGCAGCAGTAACGTATTGATTACCAGGTCCAAATATTTTATAAACCTGTGGAATGCTTTCTGTGCCGTACGCCATTGCGCCGATTGCCTGCACGCCACCCGCTTTGAAAATTTTGGTAACGCCGACCAGATGCGCTGTGTATAAAATCGCGGGGTGAATTTTACCCTCTTTATTCGGGGGCGAACACAAAATAATTTCTTTACATCCTGCTAATTTTGCCGGAACGCCGAGCATCAAAACCGTTGAAAACAAAGGCGCGGTGCCCCCCGGAATGTACAATCCCACTTTTTCAATACCGACACTTTTGCGCCAGCAACGCACGCCAGGCATGGTCTCCACGACTTCGATGGCTTGAATTTGTTGACTGTGGAATTTTTCAATATTGGCTTTGGCAATTTGAATGGCTTGTTTTAAATCGGAATCTAAACTTTGAATGGCTTCCTGAATTTCCGTTTCACTGACTTGCAGGTTTTCTATTTCGACTTTATCGAATTGTACAGTGAAGCGTTTGACGGCGGTATCACCTTCATTTTGAATGGATTGTAGAATTTCGGAAACGGTTTTTTCGAGGGAAGCCGTTTCGAAGACTGGGCGTTTTAATAAGTCGCGCCAGGTAGATTTATCGGGATTTATAAAGATTTTCATAAAAATAATATTGCGGCGACTGAAGCTCGCCGTTACATTACACAATCATTTTTTCAATCGGAATAATCAGAATGCCTTGGGCACCGACATCTTTTAATTGGTCGATGATGTCCCAGAAGCGGTCTTCGCTGATGACGGTATGAATCGAGCACCAGCCTTCCATTGCCAGCGGCACAACCGTTGGGCTTTTCATACCCGGTAGGATATTAATAATTTCATTTACTTTATTATTAGGGGCATTCATTAATAAATATTTATTATTACGTGCCGTTAATACCGACTTGATTCGGAAAAGCAGTTTATCCAAAATCGCTTGTGCTTCCGGGGAAATATTTCTGCGAATGCCGATACAAGCCTCCGATTTCAACAAAATATCTTTTTCTTCCAAGCCATTTTGAAACAAGGTGCCGCCCGTGCTGACGAGGTCACAAATGGCATCCGCCAAGCCAATATTCGGAGCAATTTCTACCGAACCCGATATTTCGTGGATTTCCGCTTGAATATTATTTTTTTGTAAAAACTGGCGCAGACTGTTTGGATAAGAAGTGGCGATGCGTTTGCCGTTGAGGAATTGGGGACTATCGTAGGGCGTATTTTTGGGGACGGCGATGGACAACCTACAACGCGAAAAACCTAGCGGCATTACAACTTCGATGTTTTTTTGCTTTTCCACCAGCGTGTTCTCCCCGATAATGCAAGCGTCGGCAACGCCGTCTTCCACGTACTGCGGGATGTCAGAATTGCGGAGGTAAAGGATGTCGAGCGGGAAGTTGCGGGCTTGCGCGCGTAGGCTGTCGCCATTATCGAGGCTGATGCCGCATTCGCGCAGGATTTGGAGTGAGCCTTCCTTGAGGCGACCGTCTTTTTGAACGGCAATTTTTAAACGTGGTTCCATTCGTTATTTTATATTTTTTATTTAGAATTTGACGTTGCACACATGATATTGACTAGGTTCTTCAGCTTTAAATCAACGTCAAATAAAAAATTGCAAATAAAAAAATAGTACAAAATAAAAAAGGAGGTTCACCGGCAAATGGTAAACCTCCTTTTCAGAGTTTGGTTCGTTGATTTTTTACACGACCTGGTCACCACTTGCCGTTAGGCGCAAATGTGCATGATGGTGATGATGTACGTGCGTGCGAACCATTGTCTCTTTTTTGATGGCGCAAATATAATGGCTCTTGAGCGCTTTGTCAACTATTAATTTTAGTGTGCCGCCAATTTTATCTCTTACTTACTTGAGTAGCAATCGGTTATTGGTACAAAAAAAATAGCCGTTGGGAAATTTTTTAAAATTTGGAACAGCGATCAGGCTATTTTGATTTTAAAAATGAGAATTGGATTGTTGGTCAACCTTGCCCTGGCGATGCTTTTTCTGACGATGACCTGTGGTACAACCGAAGAAAGTTTTTTAAGGAGGCACAAAATAGAATCTGCGACGGTTGCCGGATTAAACTTGAGTATTTATTTGCCGCCGGATTATTCCAATGCAAATGCCTATCCGGTCATCTATTTTAACGATGGACAAACGCTTTTTGGCGAAACGACCTCTAGTTGGGCATTGCAAAAAACGCTGGATCGCTTGATTCAAAAAAAGCAAATAGCGCCGGTTATTGTGGTGGGTATTCACAGTGATGCGAATCGAACGAGTGATTACGTACCTTACGAAGATCAATGGGTACGTCACGATTTTGGTGCTTACACGCCCCGCGCCCGCCAATACACAGAAAAACTTATTCAAAAAATCATTCCTTACATCGACTCTACTTATACGACCGATACCAAGCGCCGTGCTATTATGGGTGCTTCGTTTGGCGGTTTGCAGGCGACCTGGGCGGCGTTGAACGATCCTGAACACTTTTCGATGGCAGCAGGCTTTTCGCCTTCGTATTGGGTAAAAGATTATCAGATTTTTGAGGAAGGCAATCAAGCAAAACCGCATCAGCAATTTTATTTTGATATGGGCACGGCGGAGTGGAATTATTATGTGCCGATGATTCCGGCGTTGAATCTGGAATATGGGAAGCAGGTTTTTTATTATGAAGTACCCGGCGGCAGACATACTGATGCAGATTGGGCAACACGTGTACACAATGCATTACTCATCTTTGCTGGCACACAACAGGATCAAACTTACAGTTGGGATGTTGAAATAGAAGTGATCAAAAGTCAATCACAGGCGAATAAATTTTACCTGCGCATGAATCCGATTATCCGGTTTAAAAATGGCTTGACATATTCTTTGTCGCTTGCCGCAAAATATGAATTAGTGAATAAAGAAGATGGGGAAGTCAAAGAAGACGGGCGTTTTGAGTTTAAAAATCCTAAAAATCTGGAAGTGGTCGTCAGCTATAAAGGCGAAAGCAAAAAAGTAACGCTGAACTATAAAACGATTGAACAATTGAAAAAAGGGTAAGATTTTGGTAGAAAAACAAAAAGCGGAAGACCTTCATTGGCTTCCGCTTTTGTTTTAGTGGTGTGGGGCGGAATTGAACCGCCGACACATGGATTTTCAGTCCATTGCTCTACCAACTGAGCTACCGCACCAAGTCAAGTTTAAAATTCCAAGTTTGGAGTTAAACCGCGCTTTCGCAGAATAGGTTCCAAAAAATGTGCGGCAAATTTATGCCTATTTATTTTTCTAAACAAGGCTAACCGTGAAGTTTTTTAATTTTGTGCAAACAACTACTCAGTTATGCCAGCCAGAATTCTTTCTATTCCTTTCGTAATTGCCTTATTAATAGCGTTTTATTTAACCTGGCAAGTGGATAGTAGCTATTCCAAATACATTGTGCCACCACTTATAATTTTAGCTATTAATTACATTTTAAGTCCGCAAATCAATTGGTGGTGGTACAAACGCAATCCACCCGACTTGCCCGGAGCCATTCGACAAATGTTGTTTCAATACCCATTTTATGAGCGCTTACCGGAAGGCGAAAAGAAAAAATTTCGCAATCGCGTAGCGCTGTTTACGATGGCAAATGAATTTATCCCTCAAGTAATGGAAAAAGTACCCGATGATTTAAAATATATGATTTCTGCGTGTGCAGTGACTCTTACCTTCGGGCAAGAAAGCTTCCTATTCAAAAAGTTTGAAAACATTGTGGTAGCGCCAAAACCTTTCCCCACGCCTCAATATCCTGAAAAATTTCACGCTTCGGAGATTTATGAACCTGATGGGGCAGTCTTATTTTCAGCAGAACAACTCGCGTTGGGTTTTATGCAATCCACCCAATATTACAATATAGGCTTACATGAATACGCCAAAGTTTTTGTAAAAACCTATCCACAGTATTCTTACCCCAAATTCGATGAAAGCATTTGGCAATCTTTAGAACGCATCAGCGGCTTTAGCCAAGAATGGATTACTCAATGGATCAATCTTCCTGATATTGAGGTACTTCCAGTAAGTATTGCGCATTTTTTTACTTTGCCGGAAAAATTTCAACAGGAATTGCCAGCGGTTTTTGACCTTTATCGGAAGATTTTTAAGATGTGAAAAAGGGAAGATATTATTGGTTGATTCTTATTCAACGGATATTGCGGAAGAATCGTAGCATAGGTTTTCGTGTTTTTATGAACGAATTTAATAATTAGCGCCAATTCATGTCATTTTTTCACGATAAAGAATTGAAAGTAAATAATCAAGGATCATGAAGCTTCAGCTTGGATTCCTTAGAGAGAAAAAGGTATTTCGGAGAATATAAACCGGCTTTTTTAGTAGGAATGAGCAATCATTAGCTTTGTTATTTTAGGAACAAATACTCAATTAATCGGTCGCCGATTATGACTTTTACTCTACATCCTTCACCTTCTTCGCGGCATCTTGTACGTCTTTGGTAGCTTTTTCTAATTCTTGAATATCTTTTAAGCGTTTGGCAGTAGCGGTAGCTTCTTCACTTTCTTTATTGGCTTTTGCCTTTTTCTCTGGTTTTTCAACTTCCGGTTCAATGACTGATACTCCTTTGAAAGGCTCTTTGCCAAATAATAATGCACTTTTTTGAACATCTAAATAAATCGTATCCCCAGCACAAAAAGTGCCTGAAATTACTAATTTTGATAATTCATCAATCACCTCGCGTTGCAATACACGCTTCATCGGGCGCGCACCAAACTGAGGATCATAGCCCAAATCCGATAGATGTGTCATGGCAGCTTCGCTGATGCGCAATACAATACCTTGTCTGCCAAGCATTTTGTCCGTTTTTCGCAGTAGAAGCTTCAAAATCTGCTGAATTTCGGTTTTGCTCAAAGGCGTGAACATAATCTGCTCATCAATCCGATTCAAAAACTCGGGTCGCAAATTCTCTTTCAGTAAATTAAAAACCTCATCTTTGGTCGCTTCAATAATTTCTGCGCGTTTGTCTTCGCCCAATTCTTCTAAATCTTCAAAATTTTCCAGGATCGTATCTGACCCCATATTGGAGGTCATAATGATGATCGTATTCTTGAAATTAGCCACGCGGCCACGATTGTCAGTCAAATGACCATCATCCAACATTTGTAATAAGACATTGAATGTATCGGGATGCGCTTTTTCAATTTCATCCAACAAAACAATAGAATAAGGCTTCCGGCGCACCGCCTCTGTCAATTGTCCACCTTCTTCATAGCCCACATAGCCTGGAGGTGCTCCCACGAGGCGTGAAGCGGCATGGCGCTCCTGATACTCGCTCATATCAATGCGAGTGATCGCTTTTTCATCGTCGAACAATACCTCGGCTAAGGCTTTCGCCAATTCGGTTTTACCAACGCCAGTCGGGCCAAGAAAAATAAACGAACCAATCGGGCGGTCGGCATCTTGCAAACCGGAGCGGCTGCGGCGCACGGCATTGGAAACTGCTTTCACGGCTTCGTGTTGCCCAATCAAGCGTTTGCCAATCTCATCTTCCAGTTTCATTAATTTATCTTTCTCACTTTGCAGCATTTTGGAAACCGGAATGCCCGTCCAACGCGCTACGACTTCAGCGATGTCATTGGCAGTAACTTCGCCGCTGGTGAGGCGATTGTCATCTGGAATTTCTTCGAGTTTTTCTTCGGCAATTTTTAAGCGGGTTTGCAAATCCTGCAAATCACCGTATCGAATTTTAGCAACCCCCTCATAATCACTGGCTCGCTCCGCCTTTTCAGCTTGGAGTTCGAGTTCTTCCATCCGTTTTTTAATATCCTGGATGACTTCTATAATTTCCTTTTCATTTTGCCAGCCAGCAGTCAAGGAGTCTCTCTTTTCCTTGGCATTTGCGATTTGCTCGGTGATTGCTTTGATTTTTTTCTGGTCGCCTTCTCGTTTCAGCGCTTCGCGCTCGATTTCCAATTGGCGCAATTTTCTATCCCATTCATCCACTTCTTCGGGTACGGAGTCTAATTCCAATCGTAATTTAGCGGAAGCCTCGTCAATCAAATCAATCGCTTTATCTGGCAAAAAACGGTCGGTAATGTAGCGATGCGAAAACTCTGCTGCGGCTATCAATGCTTCATCAAGAATCTGTATTTTATGAAAAACCTCATATTTTTCTTGCAATCCGCGCAAAATGGAAATCGTATCTTCTACACTGGGCTCTTCGATGCGCACCGTTTGGAAACGACGCACCAAGGCTTTATCCTGCTCGAAATATTTCTGGTATTCATCCAAAGTGGTAGCACCAATAGCATGGATTTCGCCACGCGCCAAGGCTGGTTTCAGAATATTTGCTGCATCCATCGAGCCACTACCACCGCCCGCGCCAATGAGCGTGTGGATTTCATCAATAAACAAAATAACTTCACCGCCAGAAGCTTCCACTTCTTTAATAATGGCTTTCAAGCGCTCTTCAAAATCACCTTTGAATTTTGCACCCGCAATCAAAGCCGCCAAATCAAGCGTATAAATTTTCTTTGATTTCAAATGCTCCGGTACGTCGCCTTTGATGATACGCCAAGCGATGCCTTCTACAATAGCGGTTTTACCAACGCCGGCCTCTCCGATGAGCAATGGATTGTTTTTGTGTCGGCGACTCAGGATATGCAGCACCCGCCGGATTTCCTCGTCACGCCCAACGATGGGGTCGAGCTTGCCAGTCTCCGCACGTTCATTGAGGTTGATACCGTATTTACCTAAGGCATTGTAAGTTTCATCACTGCTTTGATCGTTGACTTTGCGCCCTTTGCGCAATTCCTGGATCGCTTCGCGCAGGCCCTCCTCGGTTGCGCCCAAGCCCCGCAGTAGCACCGCCGCTTTGTCGCTTCCTTTGATAATACCCAGGAGCATCAATTCGATAGAGATAAACTCGTCGCCAAATTCCGGGAGCAATTTCTTAGCAGTCGCCAGCGCTTTATTGGCATCATCGGTAAGATATTGTTTTTCAGTGCCTTCTACGCGCGGGTAGGTTTTAATGACGTTGTCCAGCTTTTGCTTGAGTTGCAGCACATTAACATCCATTTTTTGCAACAAAAAAGTCGAGACGTTATCATCGGTATCCATGATGCCGCGCACGATGTGTACGGTGTCCACTTGTTGTTGGCTTAAGGTTGCTGCCAGTCGCTGCCCTGCCAAAATGGCTTCCTGGGATTTTATAGTGAAATTGTCATAAGTCATGTTGAAGTACGATTTACGAGGTACGAAGTACGATTTCTAAAGCTTTTAATATTTCTTTTAGGTATGTGATTTTTCTTGATTTTTAAGTTTTTTTGCTTCCAGCAATTTCCTCATTTCTTCCCTGTCACCACTAATTAATAGTAAGAATCTAAAAATTGTTTCAATGAATTCAAGCATTTCCGTCGGCAATTTATTGATTCTGTAAAGATTGGTGCGTTGTGTCAGGTTTCCAAAAACTTCCGACGAGCATACCAAAAATACTCGCCAAAAGGCCCCAAATAATGCTTGGAATCTCGGTTCCGATAGTTTCACAAGGTATCCAAACCGCCATTCCTATTAGCATTGATAGCATTGCACCAAGATTAGAGGCTTTTCGCCAATATAAACCCGTTGCCAAGGGCACAAACAAAGATACCAGACTTAGCGCTGAAGATTGACCTACCAGTTCGTAAATATTGGTATTCCAACCTGCCATGAACGCCGAAGAAATCGCCACGCCGACTACACCAAAGCGCATTATTTGTAACAATTGAGCGTCGCTCAGGTTCTTAAAATAGGGTTTGACGAGGTTTTCACCGATGACGGTTGCAGGCGCAAGGATTGCTCCAGAGGTTGTACTCAAAATAGCCGAGAGCAAGGCGCCAAAAAACATGATTTGCAAAAAAGTACTGCCGTGTTGCAATACCATTTGCGGAAGCATCATTTGCGGATCGCCTTCTAATAATTCAGGATACAAAACTTTGCCACAAAGCCCGATATATAATGGAATAAACGCAATTGTAAGGTACATAAAACCAGATAAATAAGAAGCTTTTACGGCTACACTTTCGCTTTTAGCAGCCATTACCCGTTGGAAAACATCTTGCTGAGGGATCGAGCCCAAGCCAATGGTAATCCAGGCGGCAAAATATTCTACAATGCTCATCAAATCTGGGTTTGGTGTGAAACGGAAGAACCCTGCGGGTGTCGATGCCATTACTTTTTCAAAGCCTCCGGCTTGTTGATTGACCGAGTAAACCAAAATTAGCAAACCAACCAAAATCATAATCGTTTGCACAAAATCGGTGATCGAAACTGCCCACATCCCACCGATATAAGTATAAATGAGTACGACTAAAGTGCAAATTGCAATACCTGTCACGAAAGACACTCCTGTGAGCGTTTGCAAAATAATTGCCATCGCTACGAGCTGCGCCGCAATCCAACCGAAATAAGACGGTACAAGGAAAATTGCGGAAATAAATTCCGCTTGACGGCTAAATCTTTGTTTGAAAAAATCGCTAAAAGTCAGAATATTCAAGCGGTACAACTTCCTGGCAAAAAATGCCCCTACCAAAATCAGGCATAGCGCCGCACCAAATGGATCTTCGACTACACCGATCAAGCCACCTTCTATGAACTCAGAAGAAGCGCCCATCAAAGTTTCCGAGCCAAACCAAGTAGCAAATAATGCCGTAGCAGCTATCATTAAAGGCAATTGCCTTCCAGCGATTACAAAGTCTTTGGTTGAATGAACCCGCCGCGATGCCCACCAACCAATTAGTAATGTGATGAGCAAATAGGTAATGATAAATCCAAGTAGCATTTCAGGTGTTCGCTTGCTATTGAAAAATCAAGTAAAACAAGGCTTAAAGATAGTTTTTTCAATGAAAAAAGCGACACTTTAGAGATTGTATAAACCATTTGCCTTGTTTTTGTATTTCAGTTTTACAAAGACGCTCAAATTTTATGAGAGAAAATAAGAATTTGGGATTGGTCATGTCAGGCGGCGGTACGCGGGGCGCTTATCAAATGGGCGTTTGGCAGGCTTTGCATGAAACTAGATTAGATAAGCAAATAAAGGTTGTTACTGGTGCTTCCATCGGAGCTATCAATGGTGCGCTTGTGGCACAGCAAGATTGGGATTTGGCTTTGGAATTGTGGCAAAACATAAAACCTCAGCAGATTTTTGATGGTATTGAAAGCGGCTTTAATTATAAAGAGTTGATGCGAGATTGGTATCAACACGGCGGCATTAGAGTCAATGGCTTAAAAGCTTTGCTGAAAGAGCATTTGGATGAGCAGACGATCCGTCAATCACCAATTGATTTTGGCTTGGTGGTCTATAACAAAACCCTTCGCAAAGGGCAATCGCTTTTCCCAGAAGCTATTCCTGAAGGCTTGCTTATTGAATACATTATCGCCAGCGCGACCTTTCCTATTTTTGAAGCGCATCGCATCGGTGATTATGAATACATTGATGGTGGGATTTATAGCATTCTGCCTACCAAAATAGCGTTCGACCGACAGCACTTGGATTTGGTAATTGCAATAGACGTTGCGGAAGCTTCCCGCTTTTCTCCGCAGCAATGGATCTGGCATCGCCAGTACGCCGAGCGCTTGATTTACATTCGCCCTTCCAAAATATTGCCTTCGCCTATGAATTTTTCCAAAGAAGCTTTTGAAAAGCAATTGGAGTTAGGCTATCGCGATGGTTTGAAAAAATTGGCTAATTTTACTGAAATGGCAATACAATAAAGGCGCAACCGCTTATTGGCTGCGCCCAAAACCCTCTAAATATTTAGCTTTTTAAAACTTTGGCTCATAAAATTCTTCCGATTTTACAATCTCGCTCATGTCTCGGCTGCCTTTGCCATTTACCAGGATCGGCTTCGGCTTGTATTTGGCGAAAATTTTTTGAAAATTCTCTTCCCGCTGGTCGTATTGCGCCTGATCTTTATATTTAGTCATCAAAACAACTTGGTAATCAGTATTATAAGGCAATACATACCATTGATAATCCTCAACGTATTTATGCTTTTTAGCATATTTCCGCGCGCCTTTCCAGTTCAATTCAAAAAATTGCAGCAAATCAGGAAGTTGACCCTCTTTTGCCTTGATATAATCCACTGCCCAGATCGCTTTTTCTGTCGTAATGTTTTGAGAATAAAGGTTGTTTAAAAAACTAAATAAAGTAAATAAAAATAAGATAAAAATTTTAATCCTCATTTTAGCCTCCTTTTTCTTGCTTATCAATTCGGTAGAAAATTTTACTCACAATCTTCCATTCGCCGTTGATTTTCAACAGGTTGAAATAATCGTGAAACATACCCGTGCCGAAATCAATTTCCACCTTCGCTTGGGCCGCCGTACCATCTATATCATAACTCAATACACGACATTTACGGTCGCTTGTTTTCCCTGCGTTTTTGCGGGCATTGTTTAGGTAAGTTTCAATCGGCACATCCCGGAATTCCCCCGTTTTATTATCTACAAATTTCATCGAAGCCGAAGGGTGAAAAGCAGCAATCAAGCGCGTTGTGTCGCCATAAGTGCCACCGTCTAAGTAATTCCACAAGGTTTTTTCTACCGCAGCTTTTTCTTCAGCGCTTTGTGCGAAGAGCGTAGCGCTTGTTGCAAATGTGAGTGCAATAACAAATAAAATTCGAGTGATTTTTTGCATGATTTTAAAGTTTTTATGAGTACAAAAATGATAGAATAATTCTTGTTACGCTTCGCGTTTCGATGATTGCCGTTATTTTTTAGATGCTTTTATCAAAAATCTGATTTACCGAAAAAATAAGCGTAAGCATCGAAAATTAGAAATAGTCATCAAGAAATAACTCAAGTTTAACAATTCAAATCCAATTTAAAAATCAAAACTTATAGCTATGAAATTATTTACATTTTTTGTTACATTACTGTTGAGTACCTGTCTGCTTTTTAGCCAAAATGCAAAGCCTGATTCTACTTATTACGACTTTTGGGAAGGTACTTGGTATCCGATTGAAAATGGGAAAATGGATACGACGAGTTATTTTAAAGTAAAAAAAGGCATTAATTCCCTCGTTTTTGAAGAAGATTGGCGGATGGGACATGATGGCTCTTTGGCAAAAGCCATAAGAGCTTGGGATATCATCAATCAAAAATGGCAGTATATTTGGATGCACGAAACTGGCTTATTTCAAATTTGGGATGGTCGGAAAGTAGATGGCAATTGGTACATTTACAAACATTTTAATATTAATGGCGATATTTATCTTTCTCGACAAACCTGGATTCCTACGGGGAATGATGAATTGGTGCGCATTAGCGAAAAATCTTATGATGAAGGTAAAACCTGGCAGTTAAGATTTAAATATAATTATAAGAAAGTAAATAATTTTCAAACAAAAGATTAAAGATTGTATCAAACGCAGCATATTTTTTTAAAGAAACAACCCAAAATCTGGTGGATTCATGCAGTAATTTGGGTCACCTTTTACGCCCTTTTGATTCTGTATTCCATTCACAAATGGGATGAAATTTTCTTTCCTTTTGCCAAGGCAACGATTGCTATGATTTTTTACATAGTAGCTGCTTATACCAACTACCTTTGGTTATTGCCTCGACTTTTCAAATCTGGCCGAATGACAGAATATTTACTTATCGCTATATTATTTTTAATTATTATTTGCACCGCCAGATCATTTATTGAATATGTAATACTTTTTCCTATTCACAAAACCTTTTATAATCTTGGCACCGGCCAAGTCGCGCTGGTAAGCATGACCAATCTCATCGCCTTTGGATTTGGCGGATTGGTGTATATCACTGCCGATTATTCAAAACTCCTTAAAAAACAGGAGGAACTCAAACGCCGACAAACCGATGCGGAACTCGCTTTATTAAAATCACAGGTGCAACCGCACTTTTTATTTAACACACTCAATAATTTGTATTATTTAGCTTATACACATAATGAAAAAACCCCACAAGTCATCGCCAAACTATCTGACATTATGCGTTATTTTGTCGATGAAGCGCCCAAAGAGAAAGTAAAATTAAGTACCGAAATAAAGTTTTTGCGTAATTACATTGACCTGGAAGCCATGCGAATGTTGAATCCTTTAGAATTAGCATTCCAGGAAGAAGTAGAAAGTGATGAAATCCTGATGCCGCCGATGCTATTAATTCCTTTAGTGGAAAATATTTTCAAACACGGCATAGATAAAATGCAAACTTGCAATGAAGCCAACTTATTATTAAAAGTAAATGATGGGCACTTGTTGTTTTTTGTACAAAACCGAGTTCATCAGCAGCCTGTTATAAAGAATAAAAAAGGCGGTATTCACAACTTAAAGCAGCGACTCAACATATTATACAAACATGATTTTGATTTAAATACGCAGTATGAAGGGCGATATTTTATAGCGCATTTAAGAATCCCGATTTGAAAATAATGGTTAACTGTAATCTGATAACAGCTAATCGATAACAAACAACAAAAGTAAATGAAATGCCTGATAGTTGACGACGAACCCTACGCGGTTGATTTATTGACAGAATACATTCAACAAACACCTTTTCTGCAATTGGCTGGGAAATGTTATAACGCCGTCGAAGCCTTGAGTTTCCTACAAAAAAAAGAAGCAGATCTCATTTTTTTAGATATCAATCTGCCACAATTATCAGGGATGCAATTGGCAGGGCTACTGGCCGATAAATATCAAATTATTTTCACCACAGCATACTCTGAATACGCCGTAGAAAGTTATGAACTGAATGCCATAGATTATTTACTAAAACCTATCACTTTTGAGCGTTTTATTAAGTCGGCACAAAAAGCACGAAGCATACTAAATGAAAATAAAATACCAAATAATAAGACCGAAGAGCCTACCAATGCTGCTTTTTTTGTCAAAACCGGTAAAGCCGTAGTGAAACTATGCTTTGAAAAAATTCATTATATCGAGGCATTAGGCGATTATGCTGTTTTTCATTTACAAAATGAAAAACACGTGGTGTATAAACGCATGAAAGAACTCGAAGCCACGCTACCGGAGCAATTCTGCCGTATTCACAACTCTTATATTGTCAACATGAATCATATCATAAAAATTGAAGACAAGCAGATATATATTGGTTCCAATGAGTTGCCCATTAGCGAAAAATATCATTTTGACTTTTGGGAGCGAGTACAGGCGCGGTTGTTCAAATGATGATTCCCCCTTCCATTTTCAATCTAAATTTTTTGCTTCTATTTATTCCATTTTATATCTTTCATTAATTCCAGCGCTTCTTAGAAGGAAAAATGAGGTGGTTGGAGTGCTTCCTGCGCCTCAGGTTCTAGAACCAGCACAACAACTTTTACCGATTCGCTGAAAGGAATTGGCTTGTCGAGTTTAAATTGCCCGTTTTCATAAGTGCCTTCTACGGTTAATGCGACCATACAGAATAGCTTTTCTACAAAAAAAATTCTCCCCGAAAGCAATGCACCCTCAATCCTGCAATTCCTTCCTTTTCGTATCTTTGCCTCCCTTTCAAAAAATTCTTGACCAATGACCGATACGATCACCCAACTGATTAGCGATGCGCTGGCGATTGACAAGTCAAAGGAACAAAAACGATTACTCCTGTTGTTCTAAGTGTTGAGAATGCTTATTTTTGAATTCTAAAGAGAAATATTTATGACAGTGGAAAGAACGGCAGACGAAATTATTATTCGCTTGCCATCGAGCATGGACATCGAAGGAATTATGGAATTTCTGAGTTATCTGCAATTTAAAGAGATAACGCAGAAGAGCCAAGCTACGCAGGAAGATGCTGATCGGCTTGCAAAAGAAGCTAATAAAAACTGGTGGGAACGCAATAAAGACAAATACCTGCCGGGCGCATGAAAATCATTGTAGATAGTAATATTGTTTATAGCGGTATTCTTAATACGCAAAGCGCAATTGGCGATATTCTTCTCAATACGGGTGATTTGATAGAATTTTATACTTGCGAGTATTTACGAGCAGAAATTGATAATCATCAAAATGAGATTTTGAAAGCTACCGGCTACGACGGAACGGAATTGCATGAGGTTCAATTCAAAATATATTCTAAACTTACCTTTTTTACCGAAGCGCTCCTTCCTTTTGAGTGTTGGCAAGAGGCTGCCAATTTTGTCCGCGATGTAGATATTGATGATATTGCTTTTGTCGCCCTGAGTTTATTTTTAGATGCAAAATTATGGACGGGCGATAAAAAATTGCGCGAAGGTCTTTTGAAAAAGGGTTTTCAAAATCTTATTTCTGCTTCAGAAATCATAAGTTTATTACGCGAGCATAATCCATAACTTCTGCAAAAAGAAAATCTTCTCCTTTTCGTATCTTTGCTTCCCTTTCAAAAAATTCTTGACCAATGACCGATACGATTACTCAACTGATCAGCAATGCGCTGGCGATTGGCAAGCGGCAGGTGGCTGCTACGGTGGAACTACTGGAGGAAGGCGCCACAATTCCTTTTATTTCCCGCTATCGCAAAGAGGCGACGGGTAGCCTGGATGAGACGCAGGTGGCTGCTATTGATGCGGAGATGAAGCGCCTGGATACGTTGATCAAACGCAAGGAAACTGTCCTCAAAAGTATTGCCGAGCAGGAGAAATTGACTCCTGAGTTAGAATCGAAAATCAATAACTGCTGGGATGCTACGGAATTGGAGGATTTGTACCTCCCCTACAAGCCCAAGCGCAAAACCCGCGCCACCAAAGCAAAAGAACTCGGCTTAGAGCCATTAGCCGCGATTATCATGGAACAACGCGAGCGCGACATCGAGCTGCGCGCCGAGCAATTTATTACCGATGAAGTACCCGATGTAGAAGCGGCCCTTTCTGGTGCGCGCGACATTATCGCCGAATGGGTGAACGAAGATGCAAATGCTCGGAATACCGTGCGTCGAATCTTTGATCGTGGCGCGAGCATTGGTTCTAAAGTGTTTTTAACCAAGCAGGAAGAAGCTGCCAAGTATCGAGATTATTTTGATTATAACGAGCCTTTGAAACATGTGCCAAGCCATCGTTTGCTGGCGATTCTGCGTGCCGAGGAGGAAGGTTTTCTAAGAGTGAGTATTGATATTGAAGAAGAGCAAGCACTGGAACGATTGGAACGCCAGTTTGTAAAAGGCAATAATTCCTGCGCCGATCAAGTCGCTTTGGCAGTAAAAGATGCTTACAAACGCTTGATGTCGCCCTCTCTGGAAATCGAATTTCGCAACAAAGCCAAGGAAAAAGCCGATGCCGAAGCAATCCAGGTTTTCGCAGAGAATCTTCGACAATTATTGCTGGCAGCGCCGCTCGGTCCGAAGCGTACCTTAGCGCTTGATCCTGGTTTTAGAACTGGCTGTAAGGTCGCTTGCTTGGATGAACAGGGGAATTTGCTGAACTACACGACTATCTATCCCCATCCGCCGCAGTCGCGTGTGCTGGAATCGGCTGAAATCATTCAGGATTTGGTTGCTAAATACAAAATTCAGGCGATTGCGATTGGTAATGGCACGGCGAGCCGAGAGACGGATCAGTTCATTCGACAATCGGTGGATAAAAATGTTGGCTTAGACATTTTTGTGGTGAGCGAGGCTGGTGCTTCGATTTACTCAGCGTCAGATGTAGCGCGTGAGGAATTTCCTGATCTCGATTTGACGGTGCGGGGCGCGATTTCCATTGGGCGGCGCTTGATGGATCCATTAGCAGAATTGGTAAAAATTGATCCCAAGTCCATTGGTGTAGGGCAGTATCAGCACGATGTGGATCAGACGAAATTGAAAGAAAGCCTCGACCAAGTGGTGATTTCTGCGGTGAACCAGGTGGGTGTAAATTTGAATACAGCGAGTAAGCATTTGCTGCAATACGTCTCCGGCATCGGCCCGAAAATGGCGGAAAATATCATTTTGTATCGAAAAGAAAACGGAACATTCCAATCCCGCAAGGATTTGATGCAAGTGAAAGGCTTGGGTGCGAAAGCATTTGAGCAGTCCGCTGGTTTTTTAAGAATTCCAAACGCAGCTAATCCGCTGGACAACAGCGCAGTACACCCAGAGAGTTATCATATAGTGAATAAAATGGCGAAAGATGTAAATGAATCGGTGGAGGCTTTAATTAAAAATAATGCAACGCGCCAGCAAATTGATATTAAAAAATACGTGACTGAAAAAGTTGGGCTACCGACCCTCCAAGATATATTAAAAGAATTGGCAAAACCAGGGCTTGACCCACGCGGCGAAGCGGAAATATTTGCATTTGAGGAAAGTGTGAAGGAAATTACCGATTTAAAAACCGGCATGTGGCTACCGGGTATCGTTACGAACCTCGCCAAATTTGGCGCTTTTGTGGACATTGGCATCAAGGAAAATGGCTTAGTGCACATTTCGCAGATTACCAATCGCTTTATTAAAGACCCTGCGGAAGTGTTGAAATTAGGGCAGAAAGTAACCGTGCGCATCGTGGAAGTGGACATTGAAAGGAAACGCGTGCAATTGAGTATGAAGGAGTGACCTTGTGAAACTTCTTCCTGTTATTTTTCGTTTTTATATTAACTTTATGCCTATGGAATCCGGTATCAATTTACAACAAGCATTTATCAAAGTCGCTCATTTGCCAGCTACTGCGCAGCAACAGATTGTGGAATACATAGAGTTTATGCTGAAAAAGCATCAACCAACCCAGGAGGAATCAGGCGCATTTCGTTTTGATTGGGCGGGTAGTCTGGGCGAGGAGCAAAAAACGGCGGTCGAACTCCAACATGAAGCAAATGACCTTCGATGAAGCGATTGGTTGACACGAACATTTTTCTGGAGATTTTTCTCAGTCAAGCCCGTCGTGGGGATTGTGAGCAATATTTAAATCAACACATTGGATACTTGTATCTCTCTGATTTTACCTTACATTCAATAGGCGTTATTTTATTCAAAAGAGGGAAGTACGCTGATTATCAACAGTTCACGATAGACATTTTACCAAAAGTACAATTGTTATCTTTGCCCCAAAATCAATATTTTGACTTGCCATTATACGCTTCTACCTACGGACTTGATTTTGACGATACTTATCAATTTGCTATTGCTAAGGAATATGACCTCACCATTGCTACTATGGATACTGATTTTCGTAAAGTGGCACAGATGATTCCTATTGAATTTATTTGAAATCTAAAAAAGTAACCGTGCGTGTAGTGGAAGTGGACATTGAAAGGAAACGCGTGCAATTAAGTATGAAAGAGTAAAAATATTTTTAATAAAACATCAAGAAATCTATTCCTTTTAGTAAAATTTGTGCTTATATTGTAGCACAAATTTATAGATCAAATTTTTAATCTATACCCCTTGTACATTTATGAGCCCCGAACTCTATAGTCGTGTAAAAGAATTACTTAGCAAAGATAAACTTTCTGACGCTTTCAAGTTATTAAGTGCAAATTACATTCAATTAAAAAAATTAGAGCAATCTCAAACACAGCCGCTCGATGAAATTTTTCGGCGCAGAAGTAACCTCACGCATCAATTACTCCTCTATATAAAAGACCTTTATGAAAATTCACTGGAAGAAGAAGCATTTAAATCAACAATTCCTACCCTTGATGATGTCGCTGTTTTAAAAGAAAATGGAAAATTTGCGGACGCAATTAACGCGCTCAAAGAAATACTGAAAAAAGACTTTAATGAAAATGCTGCTAATGAGTTAGGTCTTTTATATTTAAACACAGGAAATTTAAATGAAGCTCTACTAATATTCCAATCTATCCTTGATAAAAACCCACAATCACATAGAGCACTCAATAATATTGGTGTTACATACGCTCGAATGGGAAATTTTAAAAAGTCTTTGCATTATGAGAATCGTGCCTATCATATACAGCCGGACGTTTTTTATCTTAAAAATATAACGATTGGGCTAACTACTTTGAAAGACTATAATGTCATCATTGATTTAATAACCCAGCATTTCGCAAAGCATGGAGAAGATGCTGAACTTTACCACATAAGATCAAAGACGTATCTCGCCTTTGAAAAACCTAACCTTCAAGCAGCTTTTGATGATATAAATCGGGCAATAAGCTTACGCCCTCAAGAAGCAGAATATTATCATTTAAAAGCAGTTATTTATTCTAAAGACAAACAAGATGAAAATGCCCTAAAGGAAGCAGAGCGAGCTATTTATTTTAGTACCGATCCATTTTACAAAGTTTATTATGGAGCATTTCTCCTTGATTTACAAAGATATAAAGAAGCGTTAGTAGCACTCTCGCAAGCTCTAGTCCTTCATCAGGATCATAGTCGTTTATATCTACTTCGAGGTCATTGCTATACATATCTTTACACATCTGAAAACGAAAGTTATTTGGACTATGCGCGGCAGGATTTTGAAAAGGCATTAACCCTCAATCCCAGAGAATGTGAAGCATACGAAATGCTTTCTAAAATTTATTCTTATTGGAAATATTATAGTCATGCAGAAAGTTATAAACAGAAAGGAGAAGAGTGTAGGATGCAAATCTATTAAGAAAATAGTAAAATATTATAACTATAAAATTAATCAACATCTAAACCTAATCTTTATATGAAAGTCGTAAAACTCCACCACGAAGCTCCTATTGCAGTTCAAAGAGAAGAAATTTTAAAATATTTAAAGGAGAACCCTAATACCTACTTTTTCTTAGATCAGAAGCAAGTTCTTCATGAATATATAGATCAATTAGATTTGGATAATAGGGATGAGTTTTATCTAAAAGTTTTAAATGATTTTGATTTTGATTTTGCTGTTTTTTTAAAAGATAATAGAGATGGAAGCTTGATAAACCAAAATCTTCCTTCTTTAAGCCATTTATTTCAAACAATTTTTGATATTTTAGAAAAATCAGATATCAGATATAAAGACCTTAAAATTGTTTTGGATACAATTAGCAAAGATGTACTTAGCACAGTAATACAGCAATTTATTTATGCTGACTTAATAATTGATATTACTTTAAAAATTGAAGAGGAAAAGAGAGAAATAGTAAACGGATTTAGAAAAAATGCTGAAATAATATTAAAAGATGCTGAAACACTCCTTGAAGAAATAAAAGACCTACAACCTCCATTAGTTGGGGATTTATCTAAAGAAATACAGAGTCATATTTTAAAAAAGTTAGACGAAGTTCCATCAATCATTGCAAAAGCTCAGGATAGGCCTATAAAAATTGCTCTTTTGGGGCCGAGAAGAAATGGCAAAAGTGAAATTGCAAATTGTATTTTAGGCGAAAATTATGTACCTACCACGCAAAATATAATCACTGTAACAAATTGTATTTATGAAAAAAGTACTGATGGAAAATTGAGAGTTATTCAAGAAACTACTCAACGTAAACCTTCAGAAAGTATAATTTTTCAAACTGAAAGTTTAGTAGAAAAAGAAAAAACATTTGATACAGTTAACGATACTAGAAAATATTTGGAAGGTTTGTTTAAAGAAGGACAGCTTGATTCTACAAAAAGGAACATCCCTGAAGTTAAAGTACAGTATTTACCTACCGAAAATACAATGATTCCAAATATTATTTTGATAGATACTCCAGGTCCTAATATTGCAGACGCTAAAAAGAAGACATCCGAAACTAAAGAAGATAGTCCCGAGGAAGAAGCTAATAGAGAAGCTCACAAAAAGTTAGCTTATCGTTGGTTAAAAGAAGCAGATGTTATTCTTTTTGTCATTGAGTTGCAATATGCCCGAAATAAAGAAAATGTAGCGTTCATACAAGATGTTCAAAAAGAAATATTCGAATCAAAAGGGAAGAATTATTCTTTAATCTTCGTTGGAAATAAAAGTGACCTGCGTTTCGAAGCAAGTGAAAAGCCATCTTTAATTAGAATGCTAGATAGATTTAAAGCTGAGTTATACGGATTGAAATTAGATGCTTTTGTGTCGGTTGCCACCAGTGCATTAACGTTTAATGGCTTGAATACAATCATTAGTGATTATGTAGTTGATAATGAAGGAAGTAAAAAAATGGATTTAGATAGTGCAGAATACCTTGAAGATATAAGGAAATACCATAAAAAGAAATATCGAGGGAGTAATAATAATCAAATGCTGACAGCGGGAATGGTCATCAATAAGCAATCAGAAGGGATAGATTTGTATTTTGAGAAAGAAGCCACTATTAATTTACTCAAAGAAGCAAGTGGTATTGATACACTTATTCGATACACTAGATACATTGCAGAAGAAAAAGCTTTATTTGAAGTAATAAATTTAGCAATTCGGCAAGTACAAGAGATTTTTATTGATATTGAAACCAATTTATTGTCAAAAAGCATTCTTCAATTTAAAGGAAATAAACAGAAGGTTATAGAAATTCTGAATGAATATAAAAGAACTGTAAACAGAATAAGAAGAGAAAAACTATCAAATGTTCGATTAGAGAATTTAGATGAGGTCGTCGAAGATGAATTAAGATTTAATTCTGACAATATTTCTAGCATTTTAATGGGAAGATTTATACATTACATGAATACAACAGATTTTGGTGATATTTCTAATAAGGAGGATTTAGTTGATAAAATTATAAGAGGATATAGCTTATCTGCTGCGTCATCAGCTGAAATAGCCTTAGACAAGGTTGCTGAAAATATAAATATTAAACTTATCAAAGCGGTAGATAAAAAAGAAGTAATATTTACTGATGTATATAAAGAGATAGAAAATGAGTTTAAGATTATTAAAGAACGATTGGCAAAAGAAGAACTAAAAATTGATAAATTTTCATTTCCAGGGAAACCTACTTTTACAACACCCAATCTATCTTTGAGTACAGGTTTACAAGATTCATTGGAAGAATATGTTCGACACAAATTAGTAGATAAAACGGAGGGGATATTTGTAAGAATATTCAGGTGGGTAGCTAATTTATTTAATGCTCAAGATTATATAGACCAGATAATAAATATGCTTCCTAAAGAGATCATCCGTAGTGGAGATAATTGGACAGTTTACAAAGACGATATGGAAAAAACAGAATTAGGCAGAATTTTTGCTAAACAAGGAGAAAAAATGAATGAAGATTTTAAAAAAGCTTGTAAAAGCGAGTTGAAAAATTGGCAAGAGAAAACAAAATTACAAATTAGTGAGAGTATAGATTTTATCGAAAATCAAGTTGATATTTTAACTCGATTCTTAGAAACAGAACATACCAATGTTGTAGAGCAAATTGCATTTTTAGAATCTATTTCTGATAAATTCGAAGAATTTCAATCAAAACCCGAAATAGACTTTGTATTTAACATCAATAAAAATTTAATTTATGCTTCTTAATCTTTATGAATTGCAGGATGCAAGCCAAAAGTGTCCAGAGCTATTGGATCAACTATTCCAATTATGTCATATAGACGTAGATATTAGTAGACTTGGTAGTAATGAATACACGAACGAAACGGCAAAAGAAATTGATAAGGTTATAGCTCAACTGTTAAATCGTGGAGATACATTTGAGGGACTTGCCAAACTATTAGCAATAATAGGTATAACAGATATTTGGTCATTAACCGAGACAGAAATGGTTAGAATGATAGTTGAGAATGATGAATCCATTATGAACGCGATAAATTAAATTAATTATATGAATCCGACATTTGTAGTTGCTGTCATTGTTATAGCAGGTGTTTCATACTTATATTTTAAAGGTAAAGCAAATCAAGAAAATGCCTTGAAAAAGCAAAACATTGAAGAGGCAATGAGAATCATTAAAGTAATTAATGAAATCAAGAATCGGATCAATTTATAATATGATTATTAAAAATCTAAGTTTGTTTTTTAAATAAGGTTTGTAAGTGTGGACATTGAAAGGAAACGCGTGCAATTGAGTATGAAGGAGTAAGGGACTTGTTTAAATTGTAAAAATCTGCTATCTTGTTTCCTGGTATTAAAAATTGGTGTTTATGTCTGTTCAATATGCTTATGATTATATCGCCGACTATATTGCAATGCTCAACCCTGCCAAACTGCTCGAATTACGAGCTTCGGAGGAGATGCAACAGCGGCTGGAGTTTTTGATAGAAAAGGAAAAAGAGGAAGGCTTAACATTGGAAGAAAAAGATGAATTGGATCATTATATCGTATTAGAGCGACTGGTTCGATTAGCTAAAACTCGTGCAGAACTTTATATTGCTCGTGCATGAGTCGTTATATTTCAGAAATGCGTTTAAAAATTCCCATGTCTCAGAATCGAAATAATCAAGCGCAAAGCCAATAATCCAGCAATAAGGAATCCAACAAAACCCAGCACCGGCACGTGATTGACGTGGGGCGGAATGTCGGCAATGACGATCAAGGAAGAACCGATAATGAGCGCCGTAAGCAATCAAGTAAAGGCAATTCGATTGGAAACGGTTTCCATTTTTTGGTAGAATGCTTCCAAGCCTTTGTGTTCAAATTCGATTTGGAGCTTGCCTTCGCGTAATTTATGCACGATTTGCTCTACATCCTCCGGCAGGCTGACGGCCATGCGCGTGAGATCGCCGAGGGCTTTTACGACGCTTTTGGTGATTTTCTGAGGATTGTATTTTTTGCCAAGCAAGCGGCGCACATAAGGTTCAATATTCTTGATAATATTATATCTGGGATCGAGCATAAGCCCTACGCCTTCAATGATGATAAGCGCTTTGAGCAGGAGCAATAAATTGGCAGGAACGCGGATTTTGTATTTGAAAAACATTCGATTCAAGCCTTCCATCACTTCTGCGCCTTCGATTTGATCGATAGACATTTCGGAATAGGAAGCCAAAAATTCTACAATATCATATTCCAAATCTTTATCATCTTCAAATTTTTCTTCCTTTGTGAATTTCAAAAGCGCTTTTTTCAAACCGTCCACATCTTGTTCGGCAATTGCTAGTAAAAGATTGGCCATCAACTCTTTATCATTATCGAGAATGACGCCCATCATGCCATAATCCACAAAACAAACACGCTTGTCGGGCAGGATAAAAATATTGCCGGGATGCGGATCGGCATGGAAAAAGCCGTATTCAAAAACCTGCTCGTAGTACAAATTAATGCCTTTGAGCGCAAGCTCTGGGCCAGTCATACCAATGGCTTTCATCGCTTCCAGGTCGGTGATTTTAATGCCATCAATATATTCAAGACATAAAATGCGGTCGGTCGTAAATTCTGGATACCAATCGGGGACGTAAATATCTTGATTCAACTTAAAATTCTCCTGAAAACGCGCCAGATTCGCGGCTTCTACAGTAAAGCGAAGTTCTTTGCGGATGCTGGTTTCAAACATCAGAACCAATTCTTTTGGCTGAAAGGCCGCATACTGCGGAAAGTAGGTTTCAATAAGATTCGCTAATTGTTTTAAAATCTGGATATCCAACTCGACGGTATCCCGAATGCCCGGGCGTTGTATTTTCAGCACAACTTCCTTGCCGCCGATGAGTCGTGCGCGGTGTACCTGCGCCATTGAAGCAGCTGCAATCGGCTGATAATCAAAATATTCAAATAATTCTTCCGGCGGTTTTTGAAATTCTTTCAAGAATACTTCCCGAATGTCCGCTTCCGGCACGGTAGGTGCATGATCGTGGAATTTTTCCAATTCTGAAATAAGCTCTTCTGGCAATAAGTCAGGGCGATTGGCAGCAATTTGGGCAAATTTGATAAATGTTGTGCCTAATTCTTCGCAAACCATGCGCATCCGCTCATAACGCGTGTAGGCAAATACTGGGCGACCTTCGCGGATTGGAATCCATTTTTTAGATTTTGGTAAAAACCGATTGAATGGCGGATGCGAAATAATATCCTCAAAGCCATATTTAATCAGCACTCCGATGACTCGCTCGTAGCGCCGGATGAGTGAATGGTTATTTTGATATTTGGCAGGCTCTTGCACGATCAAAAGGGATTTAAAAACTGAAAAGGCGACTCCTAAAAAGCCGCCTCTTCAAGCCGGTGAAGTAACCGGGTGATTTTGACTTACGCCGTACTACTCTACGCGGATGTTTCACTAATTTGCGAACAAATCCGAAAAGGCCTTCTTCAAATGATCAAAAGAAGTGGACATCTCACTCACGAAGTCGTCAATTTTATTGGCTTCTTCCTCTTCTTTTTGCATCCGTTCCCGGATTTCATTTACCTTCTCTTTCAGCTCGCTGCGGCGGTTCTCTGCTTCTGCAGCGTTGTCAAATTCGCTGAGCGCCAATTGAATCCGATAAGAGTCCAATCTTGCCTTGAAAGCATCCAATTGTTCGCGGAAAGTAGCACCCAAGTCACCGTAGGCTTCCTTCATCGTATGTTCTAATTCATAAATGCTCCGAAGCGTCTTTTCTTTTTGAGCATCATACAATACCTTATCAGTAGCGGTTTCTGCGCTTAAATTAGCTTCCAGTGATTCAAATCTTGCCAGCAATTCATCCCATTTGTCCGCAGCCACTTTTTGTTCTTTTTTGAACCGGATTTTTTGTTCATTGACAAATTGATTGAGGTTTTTCTTTTCGCGTTCAAAAACCTCTTTAGCTTCCGCTTTACCCAATGCCAACTGTACTTCCAGTTCATCAAAAACCGTTTTCAATTGCTGGAGTTTTTCTTTCCCGATTTCCAAAATATCTTTCTCCGGTCTCATGGCAGTTTGATTTTGTTCTTTTCAAAAGTAACCGGAAAATCAAAGCAGTATAAATGATAAAAATCAAAGCGATCCGTGACAATTATCACTGAAAATAGGCATAAGGCGGGCTTTCTTTGTAGTATCAAAGAAATTTCAATTCGGGTGATTTTAGGGAATAGTTTTCGGACGGACATTGCAACTTGCAACGTCCGTCTTTTTATTTGGAAGTTCAGCATTTAGGTACAAGCGCTAAGCCCCCATGCTTATAAGGGTTTAACCACATTCCGAGTAGCCGCAACTCTTACAAGTCAAGCAGCCTTCCTTGTAAATCACGCCATCGGGATCGCCGCAGCTTGGGCAGGGAGATTTGGATTTCGTGCCATCAGGAATGAATTTTTTCAGCGCCCGGGCCACGCCATTTTTCCAAGTATTGATATAATCTTCTTCCACATTTAGGCCGTCAATCAAATTCACCACTTTGTCTAAAGGCATACCATGCCGCAATACGCCGGAAATAAGCTTGGCGTAATTCCAATATTCTTTGTTGAACGAGCGAGACAACCCCTCGATGGTGATGCGATAGCCTTCCTTATCCATAAATTGAAAATCGTAGCGCTTTTCGCCATCCTCATCCCGAGCTTTGATCACCCAACCTTTGGTCACATATTCCGGCAAGCGGAAAGTATCTTCGGCACGACCAGTAAAAATTTCGTAAGGCCGCCCCTCATAAACACCCATAACAGCGAGCCAATCTTCATTGTTATTCTTGAATCGAACAATCTCAGCTTCCAGTCTTTCCGGGCGTTTGGGCGGCATCGTTTCTGTAAAGCGACCGTTGCCATCTGGCTTTTCCTCTTTTTTAGAATCCGCTACCAAAACGCCGCTTCGTGAACCATCTCTGTAAATCGTACAACCCTTGCAACCAGCTTCCCAGGCGGTCTGATAAATCTGATTCACCATTTCTTCGGTCGTTTCCTCTGGCACGTTCACCGTGACGCTGATCGAATGATCCACCCATTTTTGAATCGCGCCCTGCATTTTTACTTTTTGCACCCAATCCACGTCATTTGCAGTGGCTTTATAATAAGGTGACTGTTTTATGATATTTTCAAGCTCTTCATTATCAGCATTTTTTACAGATTTTATATCAAATCCATTTACTTTTAACCAATTTATAAATTTATGATGGAAAATATGATATTCTTCCCAGCTATCGCCCACTTCATCTACAAAGCTGACTTTCACGTCTTTATCATTTGGATTTACCTTGCGGCGGCGCTTGTACGATACCATAAAAACCGGCTCAATGCCTGAAGTCGTTTGCGTCAAAATACTCGTAGAACCTGTGGGTGCAATGGTCAGCATGGCAATATTGCGGCGGCCATATTTAATCATTTCTTCATATAAAGCCGGATCAGCTTCTCGGATGCGCTGTACGAAAGGATTGTTCATTTCGCGGGAAGCATCATAAATTTCAAATGCACCACGCTCTTTCGCCAAATTCACGGAGGCTCGATAACCATTGACCGCCAGGGTTTTGTGTACTTTCACTGCAAAATCAATGCCTTCTTCGCTACCATATTGCAAGCCCAAAGCAGCCAGCATATCACCTTCACCCGTGATACCAACGCCTGTACGCCGACCTTCCAGACATTTTTTGCGAATCTTGAGCCATAGCTCGCGCTCGTTGCGACGGATATTTTCTTCCTCCGGGTCTTCATCTACTTTTGCTAAAATCGCTTCAATTTTCTCGATTTCCATGTCCACAATATCATCCATCATGCGAAGCGCCAACTGCGCGTGCTGCTCGAATTTTTCAAAATCAAAATAGGCGTCTTTGGTAAATGGATGTTCGACATAACTAAATAAATTGATCGCCAACAGGCGGCAACTATCATAAGGACATAATGGAATTTCGCCACAAGGATTGGTAGAAATCGTTTTGAATCCTAGATCAGCATAGCAATCTGGCACCGACTCGCGGATGACTGTATCCCAGAATAGGACGCCCGGCTCTGCTGACTTCCAGGCGTTGTGAATAATTTTATTCCAAAGCGCAGCTGCATCAATTTCTTTTACAAATTTTGGATGATCAGCATCAATCGGATACTGCAACGTATATTTTTTCTTTTCCTGCACAGCTTGCATAAATGCATCGTCAATTCGCACGGATACATTCGCTCCTGTTACTTTACCTGATTCCATTTTAGCATCTATAAAGTCCTCGACATCAGGATGTTTAATAGAAATAGACAGCATCAAGGCACCTCTTCGTCCATCTTGCGCTACCTCGCGGGTGCTGTTAGAATAGCGTTCCATAAAAGGCACAATCCCTGTCGAGCTTAGCGCGCTATTCATCACTGGGCTACCTTTTGGCCGAATGTGCGAGAGGTCGTGCCCCACGCCACCGCGGCGTTTCATCAATTGCACTTGTTCTTCATCGGTGCGCATGATGCCACCGTAAGAATCAGCGTAATTGCCTATAACAAAGCAATTCGATAGCGAAGACACTTGAAAAGAATTACCAATGCCCGCCATCGGGCTGCCCTGCGGGATGATATATTTAAAATCCTGGAGGAGTTGATAGAGTTCTTCTTCGGGAATGGGGTTAGGATATTTGCTTTCGATGCGGAAAATCTCAGCAGCAATACGGCGGTGCATTTCCTCCGGGGAGCTTTCATAGATATTACCGAAGGAATCTTTGAGCGCATATTTGCTCACCCATACGGTTGCAGCCAATTCATCACCATTAAAATATTCGGTAGCTGCTTTTACCGCTTGTTCATAAGCCACAGGGGTAGCTGTGGAAGTTTTCTCCAAGGTTTGCATAGTGTATCAAGATTTTTTCAATTGAGCTTTCAAGATACAGAAAATAGCAAAGCGAGGAAAGGCATTTTTTCAACATTCTGTTGAAAACTTTTTACAATTACCATTTATTCTCCCCTCTCTTCGTCCCGAAGCCTCCTGGTCTCAATTTTTTTCCAACAACCACCACAGCGGCTTGCGCTTGCTTTTGACTTCATAATTATCAAGAATAAAAGAACGAATATGTTCGATGGCTTCTTCGATGTTATCGGTGAGTTTTACTAATTTCAAATCTTCGGTAGAGATAGTACCCTGCGATTCCATAAAATGAAGATATTTCATCAAATCCTGATAATATGCTGTGCCAATTAATACAACAGGGAAATCATGTATAACGCCGGTCTGCACGAGGGTAAGGGTTTCAAACATTTCATCCATAGTACCCCAGCCGCCAGGCAACACAACAAAAGCATAAGAATATTTGAGTAGCAACACTTTACGCACAAAAAAATATTTCAATGTGACCGAGGCATGCAAATACGGATTTGGGAATTGCTCGTGCGGCAATTGAATATTTACCCCCACCGAGCGACCGCCATTTTCAAAAGCACCGCGATTGGCGGCTTCCATGATACCTGGCCCACCGCCGGTCATGGTAGTAAAACCGACATGAGCAATAGCTTTGCCCACTTCACGCGCTTTTTCGTAGTGCGGATGCCCTTCTTTGAATCGTGCCGAACCAAATACTGTAATGCACGGCCCGACAAAATGCAAGCAACGAAACCCTTTTATAAACTGAAAGAATACTTTGATAGCAAACAAAAGTTCGTAACTGCGGCTCTCAGGCCCTTCAAGATACTGATATTCAGAGGGGTTTAGAATTTTGATGCGTTTGCTTTGCATAAGTTCCGGATTTTAATAAAACAAGAACGCCAACAATAGTAGGCTACCATTGTTGGCGTGTATAGATATTTGGGATATTCAGTTAGAAGTCAATATCGTCGCTGCTGCTGCTTTCGTCATCTGCAAAATCGTCGAGATCGCCCATAGAGCGGGTCATGGAATCATCATCTTCGTCATCATCATAGAATATATCCTTGTCGAATTCAATATCTTCCTCTTCCTCGTCGTCTTTTACCACAGGTTTGGCATTAGGATTGGTCGGCTTACGAATCACTTTTGTTATTACTTTGCGCTCAGTGGGTGCAGCAACGGCCGGCTTGGGTAGTGGCTTTGGCTTGGGCGGTGCTTCTGTATCCGCTGGTTTGCTTTCCACCGCTTTCGCTTCCAAGCTTTTGGTAGTAGTGGGTACTGCAAGGAGGCGCTTTTTGTCAATCAACTGCCCAGTGATAGAACAGATGCCATAAGACTTATTTTTAATGCGTACCAAGGCATTTTCTAGGTCTTTGATATACATCCGCTGGCGGATAGCCATATTATTGAGCATTTCTACTTCATTGTTGATGCTGCTATCATCCACCCAGTCACCGCCATGTTCATCACTGGTATTTTCTGTAATATCCAGAATTTGCTCCTGCAAACTGGCCAGTTGTTCTTTAGATTTAGCGAGCTTATCCTCGATCAGTTGCCTGAACTCTTCCAGTTCCACGTCAGAATACCTTACAACTGTACTTGACATTTTCTTCGCATTTTTAGCTGATTAAACCAATTTTTGTGCAAGTTTAAACTAAAAGTCTGAAAAAATTTGGAAAAATCGTTAAAATCTGCAATTTCATTCTTCCAAGTCTTTTCGATACTAAAAGTAACTCCCTATAACGCCTGATTTGCGTTTTGAGTTTTATGCAATGATAAAATATTTTTGGAAATAGAAAAATAACAATAAGTAAAGGGTGGATAAAATGTAAATCTGATTAAAATGGCAATCCCATTCGGATTTTGATGCGGCGAAATTGCGCCCATTTTACTCTCAGCCATTTCATAGTCTCGGGTCTCTTTAGCAGTGCTCGTATAGAGAACAAAAGTGCAATCGTCAGCATGGATGTTCAAAGGTTATAAGAATGAAATATTTAATAAAAATTAGCTTCTTGAGTGTTTTGTTTTTTTGCAATGGAGATAACAACTTAGATAGGTTGCGAAAACCTAAACGGATGTTCTGCATCTCTATTGTCTTGAAACGATGATTTTGTAGAAAGTCACAATCGGAACTTCTTTTTTGGAAAATTTATTTCCGATATTTCAAGAACGGCTATTAAAAAATAAAGTTTAAAAGGATTCTATTCTTAACAAAAGAAATACAAGCAGTAAATTGATTGTTATTTCTTGTGCAATACGTGCCCACACCTTACAAAGCCTTGCTTGCCAAGTGTAATAAGCCGATATATGTGTTGTAAATTTCAATGAAAAGAAAGTACATTTAGCTAAACAATGCCGTCAAACGCCTCCAAAATCGCACTCTTTTTTTCGCATTGCTGCTCACAGAGCCTTGGCTTGTTGTTACGTCAACTGATTGTTGCTGACCTTTACTTTTTTTCATCTGGCTTTCATCCACAAGAAGCGCAACGAAAGGGGTCACTTCTTCGCCTACGTGTTCTTCGGAATGTTCCACATACTGTTTTTTACTTCTTCTCATCTTCGACATGATCGTTCATGGATTAAAAATTATACAAAGTGTTTCAATCTATTGATAATCAAATAATAGACACTCTTTTTGCCTTATTTGTTGCACTAAAACCCCTGAAATTTTGTGTTTATCAAACGAAGCGGGAGTATCTTACCTCTTAGGTCTGGGTTGTAACGGGGAATTTCGGGATAAATTATAAAAAAATAGGTTCATAACAAAAAAAACTTGTTAAGAAGGGTTAAAAAATTCGTTAAAAAAGAGCTAAAAAAGAATGAAATTAATCATAATCGAAAATTTATATTAAAAAACATATTAATATATTTACTTTCCGTCTTCCTTATGCTTCCCTTTGAATGTAATTTCATACAAATCTTTTCGCCGATCTTTCAAGTTTTGGACACTACCAAACTCGTGTAATTCCTTGAGTAAAGACATATTGATGTCGGCGATAATCGTCATCTCCGTATTGGGGGTGGCCTCGGCTGCTACTGCATCGGTAGGAAATTGAAAATCGGAAGGTGTAAAAATCGCTGATTGTGCAAATTGAATATCCATATTGTTCACTCTTGGTAGGTTACCTACGCAGCCTGCAATAGCTACATAACACTCGTTTTCCACTGCGCGCGCCTGTGCACAACGCCGTACCCGATTGTATCCGTTTTGTGTATCGGTCAAAAAAGGTACAAATAAAATTTGCACACCTTGCTCGGCATAAATTCGCGCCAATTCAGGGAACTCTACGTCATAACAAATTAGAATGCCAATTTTACCGCAATCGGTATCAAACACCTCCAATTTATTGCCACCCACCATACCCCAGGCGCTTACCTCCGAAGGGGTAGGATGGATTTTGTAAAAACTTTCCCATGTGCCATTTCGGCGACATAAATAAGTGACATTCAATAAACTACCATTTTCTACGATGGGCATACTGCCTGTAATGATGTTGATATTGTAAGCCAGCGCCAACTCCATAAATTTTTTGCGCAAAGGCTCGGTGTATTTGGCCAATTCCCTAATGGCTAAGGCCTCGCCGAGGTGATTATAGTCCGCCATAAGTGGCGCGTTAAAAAACTCCGGGAAAAGAATAAAATCAGATTTATAATTGCTTACCGTATCCACAAAAAACTCTACCTGCTCCACCAACGCATCAAAATTTTTGAACCAACGCATTTGCCATTGTACTAGCCCCAGACGCACGACTTCTTTCGGTGCATTGATCAATTGCTCTTTTTCCTGGTAATAAATGTTGTTCCATTCCAGCAGTGTAGCAAATTCTTTTGATTCCGTATCGCCTGGCAGATAGCCTCTTAGCACTTTTTTTACATGGAAATCATTCGACATCTGAAAAGTCAGTACTGGATCAAAAATTTCTTTGAGCTTTACTTTGTCAATGTATTCGCGGGGCGAAAGCGTGTCGGCATAATCCTGATAATTCGGAATTCTTCCGCCAGCCATGATAGAGCGTAGATTCAGGTTTTCGCATAATTCTTTGCGGGCGTCGTACAAGCGCCGGCCCAAGCGCATTCCACGATAACTGGAGTGCACAAAGACATCAATGCCATACAATACATCGCCATCGGGGTCGTGGGTATTAAAGGTGCCATTACCAGTGATTTGTTGGTATGTATGGTCGTCGCTGAATTTACGATAATTTACTAAAATCGAAAGTGCGCTGGCGACCAATTTTCCATCCACTTCGATACACAATTGCCCTTCCGGGAATATTTTGAGCAGTTTGGCGACTTCTCTTTTACCCCAATATTCTCCTCCAATGCCAGCATACGCCTCCATCATAGACTTTTTCAAATCGGGATAGTCTTCTATCGTCAGATTCCGCAGTTTAATAGTGGTAGCTATTTCCATTTTTTTATTTAAATCCTCTTTTTAGCAATTAACTCTTTTACAAAAGTACCTGGAATATTGTTTAATCACAATGGCTGGCACTTCTTTACCAGTATCATTTTTCGGTTTAATTTTGCATTTCGAATTTTTTGTAAAAACACCATCCAGAAGCTACAGAAGAAATGAGTATAAAAAAGAAATTTCCCGAAGCTTTATTTGAAAGGATTGCTGATAATCTTTCCATGCAGGATTTTGCGGTGGTGGAAGACGTGTTTTCTGACATAGAACAAGAAACGCTTCGCCAGGAATTATTTCAACAATATGAACACGGCACTTTTAAAGCTGCGGGTATTGGCAATAAGAAAGGATATCAACAGAATACAACGGTACGCGGCGATCATATTCACTGGGTCGAACGCGATAACACTTCATCACAATGTCACTTTTTTTTCGATCTGATGGATGCACTGTCTGAATATTTGAACCGCACGTGTTATTTGGGTATTCGGAGCAGGGAACTACATTTTGCAATGTATCCGCCGGGCGCTTTTTACAAAAGGCATTTAGATGTTTTTCAAAATACAAAAGCTCGTAAAATCTCGGTAGTATGCTATTTGAATAAGGATTGGCAAGAAAAGGAAGGCGGGCAATTGCGTTTGTACATTCCAACGGACGATGGCTTGGAAAAAACGATTGAATTGTTGCCATTTGGAGGGCGTTTGGTGTGCTTCCGAAGCGATTTGCTTGAACACGAAGTACTACCGGCTACCCGGGAGCGCTTGACCATCACAGGTTGGCTGAAAAATGAAAATAACTTCCCGATTTAACAAATCAAAACATTACTTTTTTTTGGAAAGTGAAGATAAGTTTTTACCTTTGTTATCTGAATACGGATAGTGAATCTGTATCCAATCGAATTAACTGTATAAAATTTTGGTTTTTGGGATTATGCTAAAGGCGGCATCCTTCACATAGGATAGCTGCCTTTTTTTTGTCTGGCGCTACCTTTAAACCGCTTCTGGCGTTGTATTGGTTTTTATCCGACCTGTAATTAGCACTATTTTGAATTGAAATGGGACGTACTTGTTGATATGCTATTCATCGTTTCTCAACTGCTTGGTTGCGCCAAAGTTACAACGCCACAAAATCCCTGTTGACTAATTCAAATTTTATTCAGAACTCGCATAAAAATCATACATACCATGCCTGAAACCACCATAAAAATGAAACCGAATGCCGCCGTGATCATAAAACCTGGCGAATTTGAAGCCTATAAACATTGGTATCCCAAAGCTTTGAATGCCACTATCCATCCAATGGTCAATTTTTTTCTCAATTTAGAACAGGAACGTATTATCACTCGATATTGCCATTTGCATCCCAAAGTCAATGCTGCTGTGCTGCGTGAATTGCTCAACTATGAATGTAAATATTTCATGTGGGGCGGCGCCGATCTTATCAATGTCACTTCTGCCAGCGGTCGGCGACAGATGGTGGTCATCGAAAATAATTCTTGCCCCTCCGGCCAGAAGTCAATGCCTTTGATGGAAGACCACAAAGAGCAAGGTAGCTATCGACCCTTGATCGAACGTACTTTTGTACCTTTTATAACCAAACGTAGCACTGTGCAGGGGAAGTTGGCGGTCATTTATGATAAGAATCCGATGGAAGCCTCTGGTTACGCGGCCATTATTGCTGAAGTATTCAATGAAGATGTACTCTATGCTTCGTTTTACCAGCATGACCTTGATCCTTCGGTGCGTTTTACCGATGGGGTGATGGAAATACGCGATGAAACAGGAATCTGGCATCCAATACGAGCTGCTTTTCGCTATGTGACGCAGCGTCCCTGGAATCGCATTCCTTTGCATACTAAAACCAAAATTCTCAATCCCATTATAGCTTGCCTTTCAGGAGGACGTAATAAAATGGTTGCTGCCAAAGCATACGATATTTTTAACCAAGAACTGGAGAAAGATGGCTTGAAAATTAATACCCCCGAAACAATCTGGGATGTCAGCAAACATGAGATTCCAAAATGGGTAGAACAAATGGGCGGACAAGCGGTGGTGAAAATTCCTTACAGCAATGCCGGGCAAGGCGTGTTTACAATTATCACCCAAAAAGAGTTGGACGAATTTATGCAAAAGGATTTTCCGTATGATCGATTTATCGTGCAAAGCCTAATAGGTAATTATCATTGGAGTTCTACCAGTTCCGTTGGTAAATTGTACCATGTTGGTACCATCCCCAATGACAAAGGAAAGACTTTTGTGGCCGATCTCCGCATGATGGTAAGCTGGACGGAGCGAGGCATTCGGCCCTTGTGCGTGTATGCGCGGCGAGCCCGTAAGCCCCTCGAAGATAGCCTTGAAGAAGGTTGTGGTTCTTGGGATATTTTGGGTACTAATTTGTCCATCAAGCGAGAGGATGGTGGCTGGGATAGCGACACTAATCGCCTGATTTTAATGGATCGCCGAGATTTTAATAAACTTGGAATTGGCGTAGATGACTTGATCGAAGCTTATATTCAAACTGTACTTTCGATGGTGGCAATTGACAAAATGGCAAAAACCTTAGTCAATTCGCAGGGTAAATTCAGAATGCGGCATTTCAGCACCTTGAATGACGACCAATCTTTGATTCAGGAGATTTTGATTTGATGCTGGCTACTAATTATTGGCTACTAATGTGTTCACGAACGGTCGGCGTCCAACAATTTTGTACAATACATATATTGTTAAAGTTGCAAATATTGTGCTTTAAGCAAGCATTTTAATACAAATTTATATAAATTTGTCGGAATCCTCTCCAAATCGCCTGTCCCCAATCGGGGAGTCAAACTTTCGCCCAAGAATAAAACCTATTAGCCCAAAAGCTTGAGGGATAACCTTTTGCAAGGTTGCTATATCCACCATTTTGATGTTTTGGTCAAGTATGGGGAGAAAGAATGTTTTGATAAAAATGCAAATAAGTGAACGCGGCTATATATTCTAATTATAGAATTGACCGATAAGCACAGGTATGTTGTGAAAAAAGAAACTATGGAAGAAACGCTACTGCTACTTAAAGAAGACGTACAAGTTATCAGCGAATTAGACTTGACCGAAGTACCGCCGGGGCAAATTACTAGATACTGGTTGAATATCGTGACCAATGGCATCGGGATACCTATTCAGGTGCCAGTGATTCTTGCTCGTGGCTACGAAGATGGCAATGTTCTTGGGCTAACCGCAGCCATACATGGCAATGAACTCAACGGGATTGGTCTTATCCAGCGGCTTTTCCGCGAAATCAATCCTGAAGAACTCCAAGGTATCATCATAGGCGTACCCGCTTTAAATATCCCTGCGCTAATGCGCAACCAACGCAGCTTTATTGATGGTACGGATCTTAATAATATTATGCCGGGTTGTCCTAAAGGCAATATCAGCGAAGTATATGCCCACCGATTGGTAGATCGCATTGTAAAACAAGTTGATTATCTGGTAGATATACATACTGCCAGCTTTGGACGAGCTAACTCCTATTATGTCCGTGCTGATTTGAATGATCCGGTTACACGCGAAATGGCAATGCTGCAAAGCGCGCAAATCATTGTACATAACCCTCCTTCCGATGGTACGCTCCGAGGCGCCGCCGCAGCCCTTGGTATCAAAGCAATAACCCTTGAACTTGGCAATCCTAACACTTTTCAAAAAAACTTAATACGTACAGGCTTGAGTGGCATTCACAACCTGCTGACTTACTTGGGTATTGTAAAAAATGGCATCGAACACGCAAACGAACACCCCATTCTCTGCAAGGAATCCTACTGGCTGCATACCGATGCAGGTGGGGTGCTCAGCGTGCTCCCAAATGTGGCAGATTTCATAAAAAAAGGCGAACGCATCGCTACCTTGCGGAGCATTTTTGGGGATTTAATCAAAGAATATTTCGCTCCGGAAGATGGCGTAGTCATTGGCAAAAGCGTCAGCCCGATCAACCAGACCGGCGGCCGGATTTTGCACTTGGGGGTGTTGTGAAGGTTGGGGTTTAGTTTACGAGGTCACTTATATTGCTTGAGTACCGTTCGGTATTCTTCAATCGCGACTTCGATATTATTGCGCATGGGTTCAGACAATAGTTCCAAATGATCATAATGATGTCCTTTGAGTAGCGGAATAAAATCAGTTTTATGCAGGAGCGTTGCATCTTTTACAAAGTATAAATCCCTATTAAGCGTATTCAATTCTTGTATTTCCCATTGCTCGATATCTATTTGTTCTTTTTCTACAATAACCATCAAGTGAATATTATGTGCATTGATCAATGCTTGCCGTTTTGCCAATTGATAAGCCGCAATCTTCGTCTCAAGTGTAGCAAGCTGTTCATTATGTTGTTTTAAAATATTAGAAAAAGATTTCAAAATACCTTCATTCGTTTGATCCGAAAACTTCATTTTCTTTCGATAACGAGCTATTTTTTTCAATAACAATTCCTCTTCCAAGTGTAGTTTTTGCAATTGCCCATCAGCAATTTGAGCGACTTTAAACCACTGTTTTTGCGCCCCTTGAGGGTTCTTACCTGTTCCATTACAAATATAACAATCGTCATCGCCATGAAAATGGATATTCAAATGTTCATCATAACCTTTGAGTTTTCCAGTACGATTGCAATACGAACAGTAAATACGGTGAAGAATATAATTATATAATTGCTTAAGCAGAAGTAATATCAACACGGAAACAATAATGATTCGCCAATAAAATATTATCAACCAAATAAACAACGTAACCAATAGGGCTAATACTATAATGGTAATAGCAGACCGTTCCATAACTTTATATTTTTAGTAGTTAAAAGGCTAATAACTCTTGAAAAAACTGAGCAACGCGTTGCAATGGAACAGGATTGTCAATCATGTTCAGTATTACAAACCCCAAAACAACAAGTAGAATTAGATTACTAAAACCTCTTCTTAAAGTTTTCGCAAATCCCTCTTCGTTCTTAGAAGAAGTAGATGTAATTGCTCCCAGAAAAAGGCTAAGTAAAAATAAAGCCGAAAGAACGAGTGTAATTTTAAAGAGTTCCATGATTTTGTGGTTTTGATTGATGTTAAATGAATAATATTTTGAATATCTTATTTATTTCAAAGCTTTATTAAGCTTCCCATGCAAAGAAAAAAATTAAACAAAGAAGAATTCTTGAAAGGCATATTCAAGGAAAAAGGGAGTTTATTCAAACATGAGGAGACTCTTATCATAGAATTTTACAAACTGTTGCCATAAAAATTCCAAAAACTATCATTAAACAAGCTGTATGATCTCTTTCCTCTGGATGGATAAAATCAACATTTGAAAATAAACTGTCATAAAATGTTTTTAATAATAATTTAAAATATATCGGAAACATCCTGGAATATTCTTATACTTGTGCAAGAAAACATATTGGTATTATTGAATATTCCAGGAATATTCCTGGAATATTTGCAATAGGAAAAAGTAATGTCAAAGCTCACCCTCAGCCGGCATGAATTTCTAACCTTACATAAAGCTATCCGCACACAGTACAGCGCTGATTGCAAAGCCAATGGTGTCGCTGAACCCGCCTCAAAATCAAAAATTTACGGTTATGGAGAACATAGCGATTATAAGAATAGTATTACTGTTTTTATGACCAAACATCAAACTATAAAAGATTATTTAGATACCGTAAATAAAGGGTTGACCCGTAATGACCAAGGATACCAGGAGATTAATGGCAAGAACCTTTACAATAAATTTCGAGATGCTGAAAATAACAGCATAGATGAAATAAAACTCAGCGAGCCTTATTCTATTGTCTATTTTCTTTATATTGGTTGCAATGATTATGAAGAATTTAAGAAAAAATATAATCTGCAAAAGACTTTTGAAATTTATGTAGGGTATTATTTTTCTTTTGCAAACAATGACATCAAGTCTTTCGAGTTCAAAATCGCCCATACCGCATCAGATTGCGCCGTAGAAGTGCGCAGTTTTCATGATGGCTATCTTCAGGATCCTTTCACAGGCGGCGGAATAGTGAAAAACAATAATCTCTTTATTAATCTTATTAATAAAGATGGTATTGAGATGAAAATCATTATACCCACTGAAAGCAATACGATTCACCTACCTACCTATATGTTAGGCGTACTCACTACCATCACTTCTGAAAATTTTCCATTGAGTGTACGACTATTTTTAGTAAAAGAAGATATGGATTTAACGGCCTCTGATTTGAACAGGATTAAAAGCTATCTCAATTTCCATCGCCAGATTTTGCGTGCACCTAACGAGCGAATAAAAACACTGGAAGACCTGGCAATTCGAGAGGTATTTATTGATGACCTTATAAATATGAGAGGTACTTATTGGATGTGGCGTTATCACGATGAAGATATTGTGCAAATCAAAATAGTTATAGAAGACGATTTTACGGTTCGCATTTTTAACCCACTTTATACAGGAACATTCGCTAATCAAATTGGACGCGTGAGCGTGAGTCGTCATTTTAATCATAGTCTTTGCATTGGTACATTCCCGATAAGAGGCTCAGCTCGACAGATGATTTCTTTTTATATGATTGATATGCCACAAGGAAATGATTGGAAATACTTGCGAGGTGTGTATTGTACGGTAGGTACGCCTACGCAGAAGCCTTCTGGAGGAAATTTGGTTTTATATAAACAGCAGGCTGACCCTTTAGATATTGTGCCTCAAGTAATAAAAAAAGATGATATTCCGCAGTATCTGGAAAACTATGGCGAATTGGTACCACTTCGTACCATGCTGGATATCAAAACTGGAAGGCACGTGCCTAACGGCAATTAATGAAACTTTAAATCTATACCTCTGTTCTTCTGTTTTCTAATAATATAGCTTTTTGTTTTAACTCCTCTTCTGTAATTTTTTCATAGCGGGTATTACTACGTAAATCATAGCCTTTGAAAGCAGATGAGACAATATTTTCAGCAATATCAGCATTTTTGCAATAAATAATAAGATGAGAAATATTGTCATCTCTATGTTCTTCATACAAAAATTCTGAAGTTTGAATATTAAATTTAATTCTATTAATAATGGCGCTTGCTTCTCTACTGACAGTAGTGATGGCGAAAACAAGTTTGAAAATGGATTTATCAGAGGTGGGTATTTCGAATAAGCGATTCCAGCGAATGCTTACAAAAACTTCATGATTATCAAGCGCTTGCAGAATAGTCACAGGCTTTTCTATTATGTCTGCATTAAGCATCATATTCGGGATAATAATTTGTTCAATACTAATAGATTGGATAAAGTTAAGTTTTATTTTTATTTCAGTCCTAAAAACATTGGATAGAGGGAGTATGGATTTTTCCACACCGATGTTGATAACTTTTCAATGAGTTGAAAATCAAAATTTTATATTAAAAAACAATAACAAATCGTTCCTTCCTCACAAATGCACAAATGCCTGCTCCAAATCCTCGATCAAATCCTCCACATCTTCAATACCTACGCTCAAACGAATGAGCGAGTCGGTCAAGCCCACTTTCAGGCGCTCTTCTCTTGGGATAGAGGCATGGGTCATGGTAGCTGGATGGCCGATCAGCGATTCTACCCCACCAAGTGATTCTGCTAATAAGAACAGTTTGGTGTTGCTCAATACTTTGCTGGCTTCTTCCAATGAATCTTCATGCAGGTCGAATGAAACCATCGCGCCGAAGTGCCGCATCTGACGCTTCGCCAGTTCGTAATAAGGATTGTCTTTCAAACCAGGATAATATACATTTTTCACTTTGGGATGCCCTACTAAATATTTGGCGATTTTTTTGGCGTTTTTGCAAGCCCGCTCTACCCGCAAATGCAAGGTTTTGACGCCTCGAAGCACTAGGAAACAATCTTGAGGCCCAGGTACTGCGCCAACTGCATTTTGTAGAAAATAAAGCTGTTTTGCAATGTCTTCATCGTTTAAAATAATAGCGCCGTGCACTACATCGGAGTGCCCTCCCAAGTATTTGGTTGCTGAATGCGTCACAATATCCGCGCCCAGATCAAGTGGGTTTTGAAGATAAGGCGAAGCAAAGGTATTGTCCACACAAGTCAACACTTTATGTGCTTTTGCAATATTACAAACCGCCTGAATATCAATGATATTGAGCATTGGATTGGTAGGTGTTTCAATCCAAATGAGTTTAGTCTTTTTATTAATCGCTTTTTCGACCTTTTTCAAATCGATCATATCCACAAAATGCGCTTTGATGCCGTAGCGCTCGTGTACGCGCACCATCTGACGGTAAGAGCCGCCGTAAAGATCGTTGCAACTGACAATTTCATCGCCAGGATTCAAAAGGCGCATAATTGCATCCATCGCCGCCAGGCCACTGCTGAAGCAAATGCCAAACCTGCCATTTTCAAGGGCAGCGAGGTTTTTCTGCAAAGCGTCGCGGGTAGGATTTTGGGTACGGGCGTATTCGTAGCCTTTGTGTTTGCCGGGCGCTTCCTGTGCGTAAGTGGAGGTCTGATAAATTGGAGTCATCACTGCGCCGCTGGTTGGGTCAGGATCAACGCCGGCGTGGATGGCTTTGGTAGCAAATTTCATATTTTCGGTGCTCATGTGTTATAATTTTGGTTTTATTTTTAAATTGAAAGCGAAATTTTCGACTCATCTTGTTGAATAACAGTATTTTGCAATTGAAGCTGTGCTTGCAATTGCTTGGAAGTCAAGGTGCTACGATCGTGACTCCAACCTGGCGGATAGAACAGATATTTTAATTTGTTTTGCCAACCTGGCGCTTTGCGCACATCAGCCCAAAGCGCTTTCCATTCGTGTATGACAATATTCACAGGGCCCCGATTGTGCAAAGGTTTCGTCAAACCGTATCTCAATTCTTCCCCTTCTATTTCTGATGCAAATGTACCAAACCATTTATCCCACCATATAAAAGCCATCCCAATATTTTTATCTAAGCATCGAATATTATTCGCATGATGTACTCGGTGATGCGAAGGTGTGACTAAGATGTATTCCAGAATACCTAATTTGCCAATGAATTGAGTATGTACTAAAATTCCATAAATTTGTGGTCGTGAGGTAGAATGTATGAAGCATAAAAAAAATGGACAATGAGGCGTAGCTTTGATAAATGTGTCTAATAAGTATCAAAGTGAACTGTCCTCATTGCCACAGTCCAAAAGTCGTGAAAAACGGCAAAAAAAGCACTGG
>JANRME010000028.1:0-4911 GCA_033761835.1 Saprospiraceae bacterium | reverse complement strand
CCAGTGCTTTTTTTGCCGTTTTTCACGACTTTTGGACTGTGGCAATGAGGACAGTTCACTTTGATACTTATTAGACACATTTATCAAAGCTACGCCTCATTGTCCATTTTTTTTATGCTTCATACATTCTACCTCACGACCTAAAATTTATTACTTCCCCATTGAAGGTATAATAAAAATAAAGTAAATTTGAATGCGTGTATATGGCGTAACTACGCAACTGAGTTGCGTGAATACAAACATTAGCTGTAATGCTATGACGATAGGGCATCGTTCAAATTATTAAGGACTTTTTGTAACTGTTTCCTTCCATTCACTGTAAGGTATGGCGACAATAAACGACCTATCATAGAAACATAATGACTAATTTGCTCCTCAGGCTTTAGGTGACTTAATGACACGGTGGCTTCTGAAATCCAAAATCTAACAATCAGTGCTATTGCTGACACTAAAAACTCAATCTCACTATCGTCATTAACTTTTAAGTACCCCGAATTCACCAGTATTTTAAGATTTGACCTAAGGGTAGCATTTCTATCGCTTTGAGTTTTTTTGTAGCGGATGGAAATCTTTTTGTTTTGCTCCATTAAGTGAACAAAACTTAGTAGCAGACAACGATATTTTATGTGATTACGAAACACCAATTGAAACATTCCAAGAAAAGTTTCAATTGTCAATTCTTTGTCGTCTACTACAATTTGAGAGTTCAACTTATTCAGGTCCAACGATAGTTGGTTTACCAAATCATCCTTTTTTGGAAAATAGTAGGTGATGTTGCTAACTCTTATTTCAAGTGCAGCAGCCAACTCCCTCATACCTACATACTCTATCCCCTTATGATTAAACATTTCAAGGGCTTTGGAAAGAATTTTTTCTTCTGTATTCAATATCAATTTGGACATTGTCCAAATTTATGTATTTTTGAAAAAAAACGTAAAAAAATGGATTATAAATATCCACACACAATTGAAAACTGCTTGGGAGAAAAAATAATTTTTCAATCCCTTGAGCAGTCAGCTAATGGTGATAAAGTTTTAGTTGAGGCATTTTGCAAACCTAAAGCAGGACCAGCCATGCACACACACTTTAAACAGGAAGAGGAACTCACCGTTGTTTCGGGCAAGATGGGTTATCAGCTTTTTGGACAAGAGCCTAAATTTGCAAATGCGGGTGAAACAGTTCTTTTCAAACGAGGGACACCTCACAAATTTTGGGCTGATGGAAACGAGCCTTTGCATTGCAAAGGTTGGATACAACCTGCAAACTCAATTGTGTATTTTCTTTCCGCCGTTTATGCAGCACAAAACAAATCTGGGAAAAGCGAACCTGAACCTTTTGATGGAGCTTATCTACTATCAAAATATTCGAGTGAATATGACATGCCCGAAATACCTTCCTTTGTTAAAAAAGTTATTTTCCCAACTACAGTTTTCATCGGACAACTTTTGGGTAAATACAAACACTTCAAGGATGCTCCAACTCCTTTGAAATAAGGCGATAACTCTTTTTACAATCATACCTTATTATTCAGGAATGCGTTATAGTGGACAGGGTAGCACTATGACTAACAGCACATTTGCGTCAGGCGGGGTGATGTGCTTCTTGGAAAATTTTGTGCATATTTAAAGTGCCGTACTTCGTATCAGGTGCGTTGCTATTAAACCCGCCCGAACGCAAATCTGCAAACCGTTAGCGGCAAACAATAAACAAAAAACACACTCACCGAGCACTTAATATTGATGATATTTATAGTAAAGAATAGATAAGACTTTCACCCACGGTATATATCTAATTTTTCACGCTCATTTGTAATTTGCACAAAAGAATTCAATCAGATTTTTTTGCGTATCTGTATTTTTTAAAACAGAGAAGCCTTCTAAAGTTTATCCAACCTTAAAAGGCTTCCAGCTCAAAACCAATATTTTAAATCGCAAAAGCTAATTAATGCGACAACTGGAATGGTGTAAACGGTATTGCGCCCATTTTTTCGTCCATAAGGCCCGCCTGCAGGAATTGTCCGCCGCCAACCTCAAAGTATTCTACTCTAATCTTATGCTTTCCCGCCGCCAAAATCGTTTGTCCTGTTTTTTTAATCGCGCTATGATCACCATCATGATCGATTATCAATTCATCATTAATGTATAATTTAGAACCATCGTCGGAATTAAGAAAAAAAGTCTGTACACCTGTTTCGGCAATATCCACATAACCTTCCAACACCAGACCAAACTGATTATCCCGATGACCTATCTCTTCCAAACTCAGTTGATTGCTAATGCCATTCTTTACAACCGATAATTTAGAAAAATCAGGCAATTGGCGCCAATCGCCTTCGTAATAAGAAAAACGCAATCCTTTTTCGGTCTTTTTTATTTTCGTCGGCGCTTGTGGTGACATCTTACGGAACGCTAATTTTTGCAAACGACTCGCACGACCATCCTTGGTGTAAGCGCGCGCAACGAGCATAGCATTTTGTTTTAGTGTCAAAGGCTGTGTGTAAAGGGTACTGTTACGCGTCGGTTCGCTGCCATCCAAGGTGTATCGAATTTCTAAATCTTCAAAAGCGGCTTCTAACGAAACACTTGTTTGATCTTGAAAAAGGGTTGCGTCCGTAGTGACATGAGGAGCCGGTGGTTGCACAACGCTTGCGACTCTTTGCTCTGGCGTTTCCTTTTGCATCTGAAAAGCATCGAGCATTTTTCCTTCGTGATCGATTGCTTTAAAAACAAGATTCTTATCATAAATAGCAAATGTGCAATAATGATGCACGGATTGCAATTCGAGCGTAAACCAATTGCGTGTAGGCGTAAAGTCTTCGAGTCCACCGCCCGCGCCACCGGAATTAATATAAACGACACCGTCTTTCATATTGATGCGATCCTCTTTGATCGGCCAGCTTCGCTCATACAAATGCGTGTGACCAAATAAGCAAAAATCGACACCGTATTGTTCATACAGGGGCACCAGATTGCGTGCCGATGTACCCAATGTGGACAAACCCTTAAAGCTATCGCCGTGATCATCACTATCAGAAGAATAAGGCGGATGATGATGTACCGCGATCTTCCAGGTAGCAGAAGACTTTGCAAGCTCCCATTCCAACCATTCATACTGCTCAGAACCTTCCGCTAAGTCTCTATTACTATCCAACATAAAAAATTGCGCATTGCCATAAGTAAATGTATAATAATACTCCGGCTGTGGCGCGACTACATATTGATAATAAAAAGGTGCATCCTGTTCATGATTACCTAATACCGGAAATATCGGTACGCGACTCATTAATTGCTGTCCATTTGGAAAGAAATGCTCCGTCCAATCGGTTTTTTTAAAACCCTGATCGACCAAATCACCTGCGAGTACCGCAAAGCTCGGACGATCTTGCCAAATAAGCTCCGCGATCTTTCCCCAGGCCCAAGGCGTACGGCCATTGCGCTGGGTATCACCGATGAGTGCAAACATATATGCGCTACTATCTTTCACCGCTGTTTTAAAAGAATAAACCGGAGAGCGCAAAGTATCGCCGTTTTCGGCAATGGAAGTCACCTGCCAGAAATAATTGGTTTCGGGTTTCAGATTATCCAAAAAGACTTCGTGCATGAGGCGCGTACCAGCGAGTGTAGCATTGCGGTCTAGGACAGCTTTTTCCACGTTGAGGCGCGCTTCCCCAAAATCAACCCGTGAAGTAGCCTTGCTTTTGGTTTCCCAAAGAACGTATATACCCGTTTGCGTAGAGAATTGCAAATAAGGCTTTACCAAGAACTGATCTTCATGAGCAGGTTGTGCCAGGGCAAACGTGACACTCCATAAGCAGAGCCAAAGTAATAGTTGGTTTTTCATGCGATGACGTTAAATAAGAAATCAGGAATTTGAAATTTGAAATTTTTTCAAGCCGTGAAGGTACAAGCATGAATTTAAATAAAAGTTTCGCCAACTTTACTTTTGTATTAAGTTATGGTTCTAAACCGTAAGATGACCCTGTTAATAGAATTTTATCATCAAAATAAGCACAGTATGAAAACCAATTTACTATTTATTTGCATACTTTTAATTATCACCACTGCTTGCGTACCGCGACTTTTAGTGAAAAACTATAATGAATCTAAAATTCAAAAAATATATAATAAAAGCATCGCCGACACTGCCAAACCGGAGCCGACCGAAGTAGATAATAATTTATTAGCCATTACAAAAGAAACGCCTGGATTAGTCTGGAAAACCATTAATGGAGAAGATTATTTACTCGTGAGTTCCTGGAAAGGGGATACGACCTATTATAAAAATGATCCAAATACCGGATTTTATAATACCGGAAAATACATTATATGGGTGACCGCAGCGCCGCAATTACAAGCGCTTTGCAAAGACAAAAAATTTGGCAGAAAAGAAGGCTTGGATTTGCGTTTGAAGCAGTTTTTTGGAATGCCACCGAATACAGAGAAAAAATATTTTGTCGAATTTTGGGTGCGCCCGCAGGATTTGTATCGCCCTTGCCCGGATAATGAAGTCAATGATAAGAGTTGCGGTCTTTGTTTTGCTGAAAATGCACCGAAGGAATATCAGGAATGGTTTAAAAACCAGCGCAATACGTCTTATTATAATTGCAATTGGTATGATAATTATCCTTGGACGCAATTGGGTTATACCTATGACTGGAGTCCACGCAATAAGACTCATATAGGGTTGAGTGAATATATTATCGGTGAAAATAAAAAAGTGGTGGTGAATGGTTTTGTAACGACTGCCGATTATTGCAAAGTAGAATAAAAATAAAGTTTCGCCAACTTTACTTTTGCATTATATCACCGGAATCAATATATTGATCGACCACTCCCGCTTTACGGGATAAGTTATACTGATGCATAAAAAGTTTTAAAGATATTAGCGTTGTTCAGAAATAAAATAATTATT
>JANRME010000027.1:0-18116 GCA_033761835.1 Saprospiraceae bacterium | reverse complement strand
TCTGAAAATATCACCGTGAAAAGTGAAACTCGGTTGCAAATAAAAGTTATTCAAAGATTGATTCGCGGTGTCCCGATAAGAAGTAAAATCGGTGCGCAATTGAATTTTTAACTCGTGCAATTCATTAAACCATTTATTGGCACCCAATTTCAAATCAAAACCACTTTCACGAGCCGCGTAATCATCTTGCATCAAATAAATGTCAAAACCAGCCGAATAGTTAAAGTCCGCTTGGGTACGCTTACCGTTATAAATCTTTGCGCCTACATCAAAAATGGAAAAACGCTGCTGTACATCGGCCTTATCAAAAGAAAGGCTCGTATTATTATCTTCATTAAATTCATTATATCCATAAAAAAATACATTATCAATCGAATAGCCAAGATTAGCGTCCACCGCGAAGCCTTGATCGAGATAATACGTACCATGCGCGCCGATTCCAGTCAATCCAAAGCGCTGATTTTCAATCTTTTTCGTATTATTCGCTGAACGATGTAATAGATCAATCCCAAATTTATATTTCTCCTCGGCGAACAAATCATAAGCAAGTTCGGCATAAAAGGCAGATGGAAAACCGCCCCCTACTCTGGCGTAGCCATTGTATGCTTTCTGCACCGCTTCCCCGTCAAAGGCCAATGGGCGAATTTTAGGGGGTAGGTATTCTACTTCAAAATTTTTACTCTGAATATTGTATGCCTGACGTCTGGTAATGGTATCAAGCGCAGGTAATTCTGGTCGAATTTTAAATGGCTCAGAATCTAATAATCGAGCATCGAAATTGCGGATAATTTCTACTTCGCCGGTAGGTAATTTACTATCCTGTGCGCCCAAAAAAGCAGGCGCAGAGAGCAATATGACGATAAAAGCTATATTTTGAAAAGTTTTCATTCTGATCGTTTTGCTTTAATGGTAGATGGTTAATTATTATTCCTTTTGCGTATTGTACCTGGTATAATTGTGCTATCGCGATCAAACTCCAAGCGGTTGGGATCGGTCGGTGGCGCCAGTCGGCTGGCACGGTCTATCTGTTGATTGAGTTGGTTCAGCTTGGTTCTTGCCGTTTGGACAATCTCCTGATCTTCGGTATAATTTTCAATCAAAGCTTCCAAAGCCGCACGGGCATTGTACAAATCGCCTTTTTCTGCCAGTATATCTGACAATAACAATACACTTTTTGCAACCCAATAAGGATAAGCAGAGCTTTCTTTGTTGGCATTAATGCACAATTGTTGGGCTTTTTCCAAATCACGCTTCAAGTAATAGATATAAGCAACCAGGTAGCGTGCTTCGGCGGTCTGTTCATTATCACTTTGAGCAATAACTCGATTCAGAGAAGTCAAGGCATTATCATAATCCTTGCGATCAAAAGCGATTTTGCCAATATAAAAGTTCGCGGTAGCCTTTTGATCCTGGCTGGCATTAGAGCTATTCGCAACCTTATTGGACAAATCAAATACAGCCTGCTGATTTCCAGTTCGGTATGCACTACGCAAAGCGCCCAATTGGGCTTCAAAACGCATATCTTCGTTCGTAGCGGCTACCTCCAGTTTTGTATAAAAATTATAAGCTTTTGCAAAATCTTGTGAATAATTATAAGCGATCAATGCTGCTTTTTCTAAGGCTTTCAGGTAAAATGTGCTTTGGCCTCGTTCCACCACAAACTCATAATCGGAAAGCGCCTGGTCATATTGCTTGAGCACAGCATAAGATTCTCCGCGATTGTAGTGTGCGCTTAAGATGTATCGACCATTGGGATATTTCCTTAAGTAATCGGAATACAAGTCTGCAGCCCTTTGGTAGCTGCCATTTTGGAATTGTGCTTCGGCAACTTTAAAACTAATCGAATCCTTGGCGATGTTATCCACTTTGTAACCAGGAATTGTTTCCAAAAAGGCAAAATACTCATCGGCGCGACCCAAATCATCCACATAAATTTCCTCCAAAGCCGCCAGTGCCAAGCTTCCTTCTTCTGGAGTTGGATTATTCGAAAATACTTGTTTGTAATAGCTAATCGCACCCTGAGGATTATTTTGATTATACGTAATCAATCCCAATCGAATTAGGCCTTGATTGACCAGGGGTGTTTTGCCTTTGTAATCGGTGACCAATTGGCGCAACGGCGGCACGGCCTGATTCAATTGCCCAATCTCCTGATAGGTAATCCCCAATTGCAATAAAGCATCGTCCGCAAAATCCGAACGAGGATAGTCTTTTACAATTCGCTCCAGCGCCAACAGTTTCTCCGCCGTATTCCTGCGCAAGCCTTCGATGATTGCTTTCTGATAAATTGCATACACAAACCCAGAATAATGGCGGTCAATCGCTTCGTCGTAGTAGCGCACCGCGTCGGCATATTGGTTGCGTTTGAAATAACAATCACCCGCACGCAGCGTCGCGTCTCCCAGCACGTCATTTTTTACGTTTTCGCTGGCAATGAAACTAAGATTGCGTTTAATCCCAGTTACAGCCTCTTGAAAAAAGCCAAGCGCAGCGGTATAATTTTGCTGTTTCAGATAATTATAACCTTGTATGTAATTAGCTGTAAAAAGAGAAGATTCATCTGGTAAGCCGGTCATGGATTTCGCCAAGGTCAAAAACTGCGTTATCAAGCGGACGCTGCCATCATAGTCTTTCTCGCGTTGTGCCACATCGCCCTGCCAATACACAGCCAATGCTTTAGTCTTTGTATCCACGGGGTCTTGTAATGACTTTGTTAAGTATAATTTTGCAGCAGCAAGATCGTTTTCCTGGATCAATTGTAAAGCCCTTAAATACGCAACTTTTTGGTAGCTTTCGCGCAATTGGGGTGTTTTATTTTGCATTTTTTCAAGAATGTCCAATGCTTGTTTATAATCTCGATAACTCAGGAAAATCTCACTCATTAAAGTCTGTGCTTCTGCATAATAACGAGAACTCGGTCCGATGTCTTGAAGCGAAGCGATTGCCTCCCGAGGATCCTTCAATTCGTATGACAATTTAGCATAATTGAAAAGTGCTTCTTCCTGGATTCCTTTGTCGTAGCTCATGCGTTTCGCGGTACCAAAAGCGGTACGGGCCGAAGCCTTCTGTCCTACTTTTAAATAGCAATCCGCAAGGTAATACATAGCGAATTGGGCCATTTGCGAATCAGCGTTTGCCAATTCTTCAAAGTTTTTGATCGCTTTTTGTAGATTATTGGTTTTATATTGAGCGTAAGCCAATTGGTAAAATTCCTCTTCGCGCATTGTAGAGGAGCGCTCGGCGTAGTATTCCAAATAAGGCAAAGCCTTCGCGTACTCGCCTTTTTCAAAATAAGATTGTCCGATCAATTGACGGATTTCTTTGTCTTTTTGCAATTTCCGATCTGCTAATTTTGGCTCGGCATAAGCAATCAATTCATCGTAGCGCCTTTCAGCAAAATAAATCTGAGCGATATAATAAGGAATCTGGGGTTTGTAACCATCGTATTGCTCTGCAACCCGCAGGCTTCGGATGGCATTGTCATAATTTCCTTCAAAAAAGTAGCAAATACCAAGGTAGTAATTGGTCGGGTAAAAATAATCGCCAGGAATGTCTTTCACATCAACAAAATTATTTTTGGCGTTGGCAAACTGTTTTTTCACAAAATAAGCGTAGCCCAGCTTAAATTTTGCTTCGGCGCGCTGGTCGCGGCCCATCGCATTGATGGGTACTTTCGTGAAATAATCAATCGCTTTGTCGTAATCTTCGGCATTGAAATAATAATTCGCTACATCTATTAAAGCCTGATTGGCAATAGGATCAGGTGAATAGGTACGGATGAAGTCTAAAATCAACTTTTCGCCATCAGGATGATCGAGTTGGATTGCGCACTTGGCAAAATACAACTCGGATTTGGCGCGCAGTAATTTGGAGTCGCCTTCATTGACCGGCAAAAGCATATCGGTCGCTGTTTTAAATTCGCTTTGAGCTTTGGCAAAAAGTCCTTGTTCGTAGAAAGACATTCCGCGCTTGTAGGCGGCATTAGCTTCGGTAAAAACGGTAGTTTCCTGCGACAGTAAGGGGACTGTCCCAAAAAGGATTCCCAACAGAAGGGCAAAATGTTTCATTTTTTTGGTTGTTTTAGTTGTTAACTGGTTTTGCAGTGGTACAACACCCCCTATAACTTGGAGAAGTATTGGTTTCATGCGTTGTTGTCACCAATTTATAAAAATTTTAACAATCAACGGCAAACAAAGTCCATTCATTGTACTTGTGAAGCCCGAAGATATTGAAAGTTTAAGAATACGCAAAAAACAGATAAGCCCCCGCTTGTGGCGAAGGCTTATGGGAATTGGGATATTAGCGTAAAACGAAATTTATTTTAGTGGAATATTGGAACTTTAAAAATGTTGGAAGCATGGAGAATTGTGTGAGGTTTTTCCACTATTCCAATCTTCCATTTTTCCAACACTCCAATTTACTCTGAAATCATTACATAACCATTCATAGCATACCTGCCAAAGGCATCATAACTCATCCAGGCGTAGCCGTCCGTGCCCCAGTTGCGTCCCCAGCAACTCATCACCTCAAATGCTTGTTGCGTTTCGTCGTAGCCCACTACGATCAATGGATAGAGTTGGCCTCCATCCGGTGGATTCAAATTTCTGGTATTTGTAAAAGTTTTAATACTTTCGTCAGATTTCAATTCAATGAGAACAGGATTGCCACGCATGAGCGCTTTTCGAGCCTCATACACGCGCTGGCGTGCGGGCGTCACCTCACGGAAAAGGTAAAGGTAATTGCTGATTTTGTACTTTTGGGTGGAATACACCGCACCGGTCAGTTCGGTAGCGCCGTAAGGAACAATGGCTGCGTTAACCGTACCTTCCTGGGCCAGGAACTGCACAGCCTCACTCAGTGTCATCGGGCGTCCGGTATTTTCGATATTTAAAGAAATAAAGTCAGGGCTAAGGTTGAGTTTGTAATTTTCATCCAAATTGACATAATACTCCAGGCAAGTCGCTAAAGCATAACTCAGGTCAGAACCTTTAGCGCCCACCTTGCGCACCGGCATCATGTAGGGCTTCACACTTTGTTGCTGCAACATTTCACGAGCTGTACCACCTGCTCCTTCGATGGTCGGCATGAGACGATCAATTAAATCGGCATCGGCAATACCCAGTTTCTGAGCGCTTTCATCAAATCCTTTTGATGTTCGATTTTCCTGTGATTGCAGAGCAACAGGTAGGATAATAGAAGCAAGCCATAGCGCAAGTTTTAATAGGAAATTGCGATTCATAAAGCAGCCTCTCTTTTGGTTCAAATCAAGAACGTATACGTATTGCTTTTTCTTATGGGTATTGCCCTTTCTTTTGTTAAATATTAAAATTTTTTAAAAATGACAAAAGCCGACCAGATAAATCTGATCGGCTTCTTCTTTTAATATGACTCAAAAAGACTATTCGACTTTGAAAACAGCATCGTCAATTCCTTTATTCACTTCTACCGAAGAAATAGAAAACTTAAGCGGCACAGGCGCTAAGCCAGTACTGGTAAGCGTGTGCGGAAACTTGACCCCGCTTACTTCTTTATAATCAGAAAAATCGCTGATAAGCGTAGATGAATTATCTCCATTCGTTATTACACTTACACTTCTGATTTTCAAGCCGCTCTCGGTATCATAATAATCGGTTGTTTTATCACCTGTCGAAGAAACAACCTCCACTTGGTAAACGTTTTTACCCTCTACTTGCTCGATGCCTTTCAGGGTGAGTTTATAGCCCATTTCTTTGTATTTTGTTTCAGGGAACAGCATAGCCTGATCCTTTAGAGCTTGCAAGTCTTTGCCTTCGAGCTTTTGTTTCTGGCCCATTTGCGATGCCTCCCCGTTCACACCATCGAATTTTTGTTGCTGCACCGCCATGCCGTTCATAAGTACGCTCATCGCATATTTGTCGGGCGCTTTCTGTTGCAACAACATATCCAATGACATTCCTTGCATCGAAGTATTCATTTTCATGGTTACATCTTTCACCGCCATCAATTTTTCTCTCCCGCCAATAGCTTCCAAATATTTTTCAACTACTTTTTCAGCAGTCAGATCGGTTGGCGCGGCTGCGCTCTTTATTTCAACTTTATTACCGTAAATATCGTAATAATCAATATTTCCATCGGTGTCAAAACGCTTGAGTTTTTCAGCCACTTCATCTTTATTACCCACTACCAAGATATGCGCTTTGTCTGGCGTAATATATTTTTTTGCCATCGCCATTACATCATCGGGTGTCACCTTACTCAATTTCTCCAAGTAAGTCGGATAATAATCTTTTGGCAATTTGTAACGCGCTGTATTCAAAGCATAATTAGCGACTGTACTGGGCTGCTCCAAGCCACGAGCGAAGCTACCGGTGATGACATTTTTAACGCCATTCAATTCTTCTGCTGAAACTTTCTCTTCTTGAAGACGCTTCATTTCGTACAAGAACTCAACAACGGAACTATCTGTCACCTCATTGCGTACTTGTCCGCCAGCATTAAAATATCCAACTTCCAAATCAGAAGAAATCGAAGAATAAACACCATACGAGTAGCCTTTGTCCTCACGGATATTTTTATTCAAGCGGCTATCGGTACCCCCTCTCCCAAGGACGCTATTGGTCACAGATGCAGGAATTGCATCAGGTGTACCTGGCTTTAAATCAATGGGATATGTAATATTAATCACCGATTGTACCGCCCCCGTTTTGTTCACAAAACTTACTTTTGCCTCAGTAGGGCTTTGCAGCTTAGTGAAAGTTGGCTTTTTTACTTCGCCTTTTTGCCATTTGCCAAAATATTTCTCGGCAATCGCTTTGGCCTCGGCGGGTTTGATATCACCTACTGCCACGAAATAGCTAATATTCGGTTTGAAATAGGTATTGTAAAATGCCTTGCAATCGTCCAAAGTGATTTTTTCAACGGTTGTTTCTGTGGTCAATTCACCATAAGGGTGACCTTTGCCATAACGCAATACTTGCGACACGTTTTGAGCGATGTTATTAGGATCATCCTTGCTGAAGGCCAAGCCAGAAAGAGTTTGTGCTTTCAATTTATCGAATTCTTCCTGCGGGAATATCGGATTGAATAATACATCCGCCATCAATTCTAATAATTTGTCTTTATGCTTGGTTAAGCTACTACCACTTACACCCGAAGCACTGGAAAACAAAGAAGCGCCAAGAAAATCAGTCGCTTCATCAATTTGAGGCTTGGATTTCGTCTTAGTCCCAGTTTTGAGCAATTGCCCAGCCATATCCGCAGCACCCGCTTTGTCTCCTTCCTGAATCGGTGGAATATCTACAAATATTTGAAAAGACACGCGTGGCAATTTATGGTTTTCTACTACAATCACCTGTAATCCATTAGGTAAAGTAAATTGCTCGTATGCCCCCATTTCGATTTTAGGAGCGGGGCCTGGCTTTGGCGCCATTTTCCGGAAATCCTCTTGCGCATGAGCAGCGATAACAAGCATTAATAGAAAATGTATGATTAAAGCTAATTTCTTCATTTTAGAAAGCATTTTAATTTTATAGTTTAAAGAGTTTAGCGGGTTTAGGAGTTTATTTTTCTAAACTTCTATAGTTCTAAACTCAAATTTTCTCTTCACCAGTTGGCAATCGGCGCTACGGCTGCGGCGCTTTCGGCATATAATGCAACGTAACCCGATTATTTTTATTGAAATATTTTTTTGCCACCCGTTGAATATCTTCCCGTGTCACCTTCATGTAACGCTCGATTTCGGTGTTGATCAGATTGCTGTCTCCAAAAAACATCTTGTAGGTAGCTAAACTTTCGGCGATACCTGCTACCGTTGAGTTGGCGGTAATGAAATCGTTTTCGATCTGATTACGCAATTTCTGAAATTCTTGCTCTGAAATCAATTCCTTCTGAACTTTCTCGATTTCCAATTCAATCGCTGCTTCAAGGTCCTTAGGATTTACGCCCACATTCGCTACTCCGAAAACTAAGGAAATGCCGGGGTCTTCGGTTTGTATCGGTAAATTACCTGCAAAAAGTGCCTTTTGTTGCTCATCCACTAACGATTTGTATAAGCGGGAACTTTCGCCTTGCGACATCAGCGTACCCAACATACTCACAGCGTAATAGTCTTCCGTGCCTTGTGCGGGGATGCGATATGCCTGAATCACAGCAGGCAATTGAATATTGTCTTGAACGGTATCGCGCACTTCCCCACTCAGCGGTGGTTCTACAATATTAGGGCGATAAACTGGCTTTTTGCTTTTCGGAATAGGTCCAAAATATTTTTCGATTGCTTTTTTGGTTTGTTCGATGTCAATATCTCCTGCAATCGAAAGAATGGCGTTATTGGGGACATAAAAATCTTTATAAAAATTCACATAATCCTCCTCCGTAGCAGCATCCAGATGCTCCATTGAACCAATGGGTTGCCAATTATAGGGGTGTTTGGTAAATGCCCGTTTGAATGTTTCTTCGAGTATTGTGCCATACGGTTGATTATCAATACGTTGGCGGCGTTCTTCTTTCACGACCTCACGCTGCGTTTCGATTCCTTTTGTTTCTACTTTGGCATGGAACATTCGTTCTGATTCGAGCCACAAGCCCAATTCCAATTGATTAGATGGCAATATTTCATAATAATACGTACGATCCCAACTTGTGCTGGCGTTATTCGTAGCACCGGCACCGGTAATGTACTTATCAAATTCTCCGCGTCCAATGTTTTCAGAACCTTCAAACAACAAATGCTCAAAAAAATGCGCAAATCCGGTGCGATCTGGTTTCTCATTTTTAGAGCCAACATGATACATCACGCTAACGGCTACAATCGGTGTAGATTTGTCTTGATGCAAAATGACGTGCAAGCCATTGTCCAACGTATATTCGGTGAATTGAATCTTGTTGGTGGGCGGTTCTGGCTTTTTTTCTGTAGGGATTTCCCGTTTGGTTGCCGGAATCTCCTTTGTTGTAGCGGGTGTAGTCTTTTTGGCTGGAGTTGTTTTAGTGGTTTGTGCCGATACTGCACCCATCATACATAATGATACCAGTAGAAATAGAAACTTTAATTTCATAAGAATCTTGTTTTTTGTAATCATAATGTGGAAACGTGAACGAAGATGAAAAATTATTCCACAAAAAGAGGAAATATTCAGATAGAAAGACGCTTTTTGTCGTCGAAGGTTCACTATATTTCTGAAAAAAGCAGGTTCGGAAAAACGGCGAAGCTGCCCAGCACCGAGCCGAGCAGCTTCGATTTTATATTTAAAGGAAATTTAAAGAGGCAAACTCAACCTCCTCAACTTTCTAAACTCCTAAACCTAAATTACACCACCTTATCCGCGCAGTACGAGCTAGCGAAAGCATCCGGCTTCGCTTTGAATACAAATCCCATCCCCAAAATATAGCCCATGGCTTCCTTGAGTGCCGTGTTGGACTGGAAATGTGGATCGGTGTTGATGTCGGCGTGTACTTCCAACGCTACATCGTGCTCATCGAGCAAGTCGCAAAGCGCATAAGCTACCTCTACCGATTTAGCAACTTCTGTAATCATCCGTTCGCGCAAACTCATTTGCTTTGTCGAGCGCGAGTTATTGATAAACATAAAGCCGCCTTTTTTCTCCCTCAGGAAAACAATAACGGTGGCAAATTCTATAATGCCACCGCGCACCTGGGAGTCAGAACCGATACAGACTTTGAGCCTGTGTCCCTGCTCTTTTTCGCGGATAATGGCCTCCTCCACCGCATTTTTGATGGGAAGCTCAATTTTCATGCCATTGAGTCGTCTCCAAGCCATGACGTTCGTTGATTGTTTGAGCAAAATTTAAAAATTCTATTCAGAATATTAAATTTTTGTAAAAAGTTAAATCAAAATTAATCTACATTTAACAGATTCGTAAACACAAAGGATTGGGAAAATAGTTCCTTTCACAGAATTTTTTGATTTTTGCATAGAAAATGAAAGCTTCAGCATATATATTCGTTTATGGCACTTTGATGAATGATTTGAGCTCTGCAATGGCGCGGTTTTTGAGGGCTAATGCTGATTTTATTGGCGAAGCATGGATACCTGGAATCTTATACGATTTAGGGCAATATCCTGGTTTAATTTATAATCCTGATGCCGATTCACATGTGTACGGACATTTATTTCAATTAAAAAATCCAGAAAAAGTATTTGAAATATTAGATCACTACGAAGGAATCAACCATGCGTATCCTCTTGAAAATGAATATCGACGAGCTTTAATTAAGCTTAATTTTCAAGATACAATCCTAAATTGCTGGGTATATTTATATAATTTGAAAACGGAAGGATTAAAGGAAATTCCGGGTGGGAATTACCTCGAATATATCAAGCATCAGCCCGCACATCTTCGCTTTATAAAAGAGGGCCGATAATTGCGATTGTTTTCTGATCGACCTATCTTTGCGGCGTTTCTAAAGGAAAATATATGAATCGAAAGCTTATCCTTGCCTCCAAATCGCCACGACGCAGTTTTTTATTAAAACAAGCGGGTTTTGAATTTGATGTAAAATCGGTGGATATTGACGAAGATGACTACCCTTCGGATTTGCCTGTGATGGAAGTGGCAGCTTATTTGGCGCACCAAAAAGCCCTGGCAGCCAGGCATTTTATTGAACATGACGAGATTATACTTGCTTCTGACAGTGTCGTTATCTTAGGTAATGAAATTTTCGGCAAACCGATTGATTATCAGGATGCAGTACGAATTTTACAAGCGCTCTCGGGTCAGATGCATTTTGTGGTCACAGGTGTATGCTTGCTTTCAAAAGAAAAAGAATTTATATTTTCGGATATAGCAAATGTTTATTTTGATGTAATAAGCGATGAAGAAATTGATTATTATATAAAGAACTACGAACCTTATGATAAAGCCGGGGCCTACGCAATCCAAGAGTGGATTGGTCTATGTAAAATTACTAAAATAGAAGGGACTTACCCAAATATTATGGGCTTGCCGATTAATCGAGTATATAATGAATTGCGAAATTTTTAAATCATTATAAAGATTTTATCAAATTAAGCGATAATATCTTTACATACACTTACCTTCTTGTTATTAATGTAACAGGATAGGATACGATGCTCTCGTTACCATCTTTGCCTACAGCAGCTACACCGAATAAATAATTGTCGATAATTACATTTTCGAGCGTATAATCGGTTACATTTTTATCCACATAAACTGAATATTGCCATTGTGGGGCAGTCGTGTCGCGCCAATAGATTTTGTAACCTGCAAGATTAGGGTCATCCACTGCTTCCCATTTCAGGCGCGTAGAAGGTTGCACGACACCTCCGATTTGAACTGTTTTAGGCGCAGGCGGCGCCCAGGCTAAGCCCGCCATCACGATCGCATTCACGCCCGTAAGCTTGGCAGCATAATCAAAATTAACACCTTCGATCACATCCCCATATTTGATGCCGTCTTCAACGCGCAAATCCTGATGCTGGCGCTGATACTGTTCATTGGTTTCCATGATGCGCACGCCAGCAAATCCCAAGTCATTAAAAGGACGATGATGCCCACCACGACCGAAGCGATCCAAACGGTAAATCATTTTAGCTTGCATCAGAGGCATATAAAGTTCGGTCATCTTTGCTACATAGCGCGCCAACTGACGCGAAGGTCCATCTACTTCGCCACCATACACGCGATGCCAGGCGCGTTGCTGCTCGGTTTCGGTGGCTGGAGTTGGTTCTGAAAATACGCGAAAACTGCTGTTATCAATCACGCCATTAATGCCTTCGATATTACCAATCATATCATTATTTAAAATACCTGTGATCTCCCAACCCTCTTCTTTTGCGCGTTCCGCTAAAAATCTTCCTCCAAATAACCCTTGTTCTTCTCCTGATAAGCCAATATATACAATGCTACTTGGAAATTTGTACTTGGTCAATACCCTCGCTGCTTCAATCGCACCAGCCATGCCAGAAGCATTGTCGTTTGCGCCGGGTGAGTCATCTGTACCATTGGCAGTATCGGTTACACGCGAATCAATATCGCCGCTCATCATGATATAGCGATTAGGATGCACCGTGCCGCGTTGAATCGCAATCACATTTACAATCCATGTGTCATTTTTGATGCGACTGCGCTCGTCACCTTTTGCAAGCGCATACTGAAAAGATACTTCCAGACAACCACCGCATTCTTTGGAAATTTTATCGAATTCCGATTTGATCCAACGACGGGCCGCACCGATGCCGCGCGTTTCCGACAGCGTATCAGAAAAAGTATTCCGTGTACCGAAGCTTACTAATTTGCGAATATCCGCCTCAATTCTTTGTGCCGAAGGCGCTTTGGCAATTTCATAAATACGAGGATCAATTTGTGGGGCTACGGTTTGAGCATTCAATTCTATTGCAAATAAGATTGCGAGGAATAGTATTTTGAGTTTCATTTGTAATAATTATGTTTTGAATTTGATATAATAAAGCAACAAGCCACAAGAGGTCTCGCTGCTTGCAGCTTGTTGCTTATAGCCCAATTTACTTCGGTTGCAATAATAAAACGCCATCTTTCACCGACTCGACTTTCTTACGAGAATAAAACACTGGAAAATATTGGTCATTCACCCAAATATCAAACAAATCGCGGTAATGCGGATTTTTAGGGTCGCCACCTTGTCCAGGAGAGTTCGTACCTAATGCTTGATCCCAATCGCCTGTATCCACAATCATTCTGAAAGTAGCGCCGGAGGTTTGATTGTCGCGACCGCCAGTTTGGTTGACCGTGAAACTATAACCGCCACGCGGAACAGGGCCAAGGTCTAATGTTTTACGCACCTCTTCTTTCACGGCATTGCTCAAGGGATGCTTGATAAGTACGTGTTTATAATCCAATTGCCCATATTGCCATTTATTCATGTCTTTGCCAAACTTTTGTCCGAGATTATAAACCGCTTCACGGAGACTTTTTGTGAGAATCTCATTTCTGTTTTGTATAGGATTTTTACCAAAATGCCCATCGGGAAAGATCAACCACTCGATAATGCGCATCGTGGGTACAGAAGCTAAGTCATTATGAGCTTTTGGTACGACCTGTGCCTTCACATTATTGTACAAACGTCCTTCCCAAGCTTTGTAAATAGCGGCTTCTATCGATTCCTTTGTCATTTGAAAATCCCATTTCAAGAGCATTTGACGCACTTGTTCGGAAGCTTCGTTATCGCTAATTTTTAAATTGCGCAAAAGCGGAATCAAGGTTCTTGCAGGAATAGACAAATAATCGGTTTGCAACTGCGCCATATCGGCTACCGAATGAATGCGACCTGAGCCTAATACCTCCTTGACTCGATCTGCCCGAAAAGGCTCTGACCAAGAGAAACCAACCGTAGATTGAATATGCGGATAATCTGGTGGCGTTACATTTTCATTAGCCGTAGCGATATAGCCCTCGACTGGATTGTATAAATGTGGTCGTTCTTTAATCTCCTGATAACCATCCCATTCGTAAGAACCATCGCCTGGCACAGGCACCATACCACTGAAATTGCGGCGAATCGGAGCGATGCCTACTGCCTGCCAACCGATATTCCCTTGTCGATCTGCCCAAATCATGTTTTCACCGGGGATATGGCTATAATTACAAGCTTCTCGAAACTCCTCCCAAGTCTTCGCCTGATCCATGCGCAAACTCGCCAAATAAGGCGCTCCGCCTACTTCCAGCCAGCCACAACGCACCGCGCAAGTCTGATTTGTTTTTGTATCCGTGAAGACGACTGGCCCATGGCGAGTGTATTTTAAGTCAATTGTTACAGGGGATTGTCCTTTTACTTGAATCGTTTCTTTAATAATGCGCATCTCCTCCCAAGCACCGTGATACCAGTATTGATTGGGATTTTCAGGATTGATTTTATAAATGTACAAATCCTCCGCATCTGTACCAAAAACCGTTAAACCCCAAGCGCCATATTCATTATGACCGATAGAAATACCAGGAATCGTAGGCTCTCCGCCACCAATCACATTCCAACCCGGCGCCACCAAATGCGACATATACCGCAACGACGGCGCAGCCAAAGCCCGATGCGGGTCATTCGCCATAATGGGATAACCACTTTGCGTACGAGCGCCACTCACCACCCAATTATTACTACCTATGTTCTCTGCACCGCGAGCAAGCATTTCCTGAAAAGCGGCTTCATCCTCCTTTGCCAACAGGCGATACTTTTCTACATCCGAGTTGCGAACTTCTGCGACCAAATCCTTTGGTTCAAAGGTGATGCCACGCCGAAAAGCAAAATATAATTCCAAAATATCTTTGGATAAAATAGCAGTATCAATCTTGGCATCGATTGTCAAATCAGGATCACCAGGATGAAACCATTCGTATTCTTTTACTTTTTCTACACCAATTTTGGCGACAGACCTTGCCGTTTGCAATTCTTCATTGATATTACCAAGTAAGCCTTGATGGCGAGACACGACCACTTCTGGCGTCCATTTCTGCGGCTTGATGCCTAACAGCTTAAATTCAATCGGCAATAAGTTTGGGTCTTTTTCTGTCCATTCGATATAAGCATTCACCCCATTTACAAAAGAGGTGATAATCAACTCCCCATTCGGATGATAATGATTCATCTCTGCTTTCATATCGCCCCGAAACTGGAATAATCGAGCACCCATATCACGCTTCAACTCCCGCGGCCCGAGGATTTCAGCAACTGTACCCGTCGCTTGCCTACGCCAGAGTTCAAATTGGAAAATACGATCACGCGCAGCATAGAAACCTTGAGCGAAGAACAAATCCGCTTCATTTTGCGCGTAGATATGCGGGATGCCCCAGCGATCCACGATAATTTCCACGGGCTGCTGCAAGCCAGGAATGGTAAGCTTTTCGGAGGATTGTGCATACACAAAAACAGGAGAAAGAAATAAAAACAAATACAAGAAACTGCGCATGAAGTTCATAATTTAAGGTTCTAAGTGATTTTATTTGCATTCGCGCCTATGCCGTTTTTTTAACCACATAAGACACATAAGATTTACAAATAATTTCATCTTGAACCATGTTTGTTTATTTTGACAATCGGAAAGGTAAAAAATATCCCCCTATCCCCCAGTCCCCCTATCACCCCATCACCTGCACCCTTCCTCTATCACTCTTACCACAAATCCCAATTGCGCTGCATCCGCTGCCGTATAAGCGACATCGTATTCCCGCGCCATACCGATCAAATGCAATTCCTGAATACCTGCTGCACGCAAGAAATCTTCCAAATCCGTCTCCGCGAAAGCGCTGTAGCCATTCGTAGCAGGATTCGTACCCTTATTTACCACATGATGAAAACTGGAAACATCGAGTCCCATCGCCCATTCCGCGCCAAAGCTCTCCTGCACGCAATGCATCTGCCAGAGCAATTGCGCTTGCCCATCGATCTGCATCACCTGCCCGGGCCGACGCCACAGATACGAAGAAGCAAAACTCTGATGCGCCGCCGAATGCCAGTCGCGCACTGCTACGACCCGCTCGTATAGAGGCATTAAGGCATTCGCAAAATCAACCAATTCCTGACCCGCATCGATGCCAACCACACCCCCCTGAAAAAAATCAATCTGAAAATTAATTACTAATAAAGCTCGCATATCCTTAAAATTTCACCTAATCACCCAGTCTCCCCGTCTCCTTATCTCCAAGTCACCCCATCTCCCAGCCTCCCACCAAAAGTATCATTCTTTTCTAAATAAGCCATCGCTTACAAAAAAGAAGTTCTAAGCTACTATCTATAAGCTAAAAGCTAATTCCCATGAGCAAAATGCTGCTTTGTACGAGCAAAAAGCTAATTCATAGCAACTGAGAGCTAACTCTCATGAGCAAAATGCTACTTCATAAGAGTTAAAAGCTAATCTATTATAGCTCAGAGCTAATTTCTTTTAGAAAAAAGCTAATTTATACGAGCAAAAAGCTAATCCTTAGTAGCTCAAAGCTAATTCTCATTAGCAAAATACTACTTTGTAGTAGCTTAAAACTAATTCATATCAGCTAAAAACTTGCTCACAAAATTTCCAATTTCCAAGTCATCACCAAAAGCCTATACATCTTTAAGCCTATACATCTTTAAGCCTAATGCCTATACACCTATATCCCTATACGCCTTCCGTCAACAAATAAAAGAATCCCTTGTCCACATGGATGAAAGAATGTATTTTTGTGAATCATTTGTTATAGAAGAAACCCAGATTAAATAAACAGGAGAAAAACTACCCTCTCCTACTTTTTTACAAATCTTACGATAACACGACCTCGGTTATGCCATTATTTATGAGCATAATACTACGCGCTTATTGGTAAAGTCGATAAAATCAATAACCACAATAACAATGCTACAAAAACCGACATTAATGATGAAAAAGACGATTCTAACCATAGCCTGTTTCCTGACCATTTTGTTTACAGGCTCTACCCTCTTTGCTACAACTTATACCTTCACAGGTACTGGAGATTGGAGCGATCCAGCAAGATGGGATAATGGTGTACCTCCTCAGCCACTTATGAGTCCTGATATCATTATAATTGATGGAAATTGTACTCTAACTACAAGTATTATCATAAATAATGGCGCATCCCTTACAATTGGCGCAACGGGCACGTTGACTACAACGAGCGATGTAACGATTAATGGAACATTTACTAATAATGGTACTTTGAATGTGAACGCGCAAGATTTTGTCATCAATAATGATGCTGACAATAACGTTAACGCAATTATTAATATCGCATCTGGTGCTAGCTTGAATAATGGGACAGGAAGTACCTTCGATAATAATGGCGCTATCAATAATAGTGGTACAGTAAACAATAGTGGAACGCTCGACTCCGATGGTGCGATTACCATTACTGCAATGGGTACATTTAATAATAATAATACTATGACCAATGGTGGCACAATTGATAATGCAGGTACATTTAATGCAGCTACAGGCTCAGGAGATCAATTGACCAATACAGGCACAATCAATAATACCAATGATATAATATCCAATGGAACAATCAATAATAATACGGGTGGACAAATAAATAATGAGGTCGGCGGAGAACTTATCAATAATGATATGTTTAATAATTCCGGTGGTACAATTAATAATGAGGGTACGTTTAATGCGGGATCAAATGATACAGATGAATTGAACAATACAGGAACAATCAATAATAGCGGTTCTATTACATCGGATGGCACGACAACAAATGATGGCGATTTTAATAATACTGGCACTGTAACAAATACGAATGATTTTATTAATAATGGGACATTCGATAATAGTGGTATATTAACCAATGGCAATGATGGAACTGACCTATTTGATAATAATGGTACACTCCATAATAATTCCAGCGGTATTATCAATAATAATGCAATTTTGAATAATAATTTCATCGGTACGATCAATCAAGGCGGTACTTTCAATCAAGCTATGGGAAGTATTTTTAATAATAATGGTACTTTCCCTATCGAACTCCTTTCCTTCGCTGGCAAGCGCCTTGGCAATAGTATCGTACTACACTGGCGCACCGCGACCGAGCAGAACAATGCTTATATGGAAGTGCAGCGCAGCAAGGATGGCAAGCGTTTTGAAGCTTTGCAGCAGGTATTGAGTAAAACGGGTGGCAACTCGACTACCCCGCAAGATTATACTTTTACAGATGAAAAGCCTTTGGCGGGTGTGAACTACTACCGCTTGCGTCAGGTGGACTTTGATGGCAAAGAAGAATTCCACAATATCATTGCCGTACTCTTCCAGGATAAAGCATCTGCGCAAGACATTACCCTTTTCCCAACCATCGTGAATGGTCAACTGAATATCGCCTTGGGGAAGGAAGCCAATAGTGATGGAGAACTGTATATCAGCGATATAAATGGTCGGGGGCTGCTGCGACAGTCCTTCGAACGCGGGATGCAACAATACACCTGGGATTTGCCTGCGCTGCCACAAGGCACGTACGTACTCACGTTGAAAATGGAGAGAAATATGCAGTCGAGTCGTTTTATTAACTGAGATTACGCATTAGAAAAATTAGGAAAAAAAAGTTCTTTGACAGTTACGACCTTTGAGGGATGAAATTTCCAGCTACTTTCGAGTTGTATGTGGACTATTTGATAGCCAACCAGGGCAGGGTAAGTGCCGTGGA
>JANRME010000026.1:0-6304 GCA_033761835.1 Saprospiraceae bacterium | reverse complement strand
TTTGACTTCGCAAGCAAACTGCGTTTTGAAATTGGAGGCATCGAAACGAGTGATCAGATTTGCACCGCTTACGCCATTTTGCAATCCAGTCAAGTATGCTTCGATGTTATTACCAATCGGAGTAATTGCTCCTAATCCAGTTACTACAACCCTTTTCATATTTGGAGAGGGAGATTTTTCAGAACTAACCGCATTTTTCGTATCGCAGAATCAAGTATTTCTTTCACAATAAAACAGCACACGCCTTTACTTGAATCCACTTTATCAAAAATTCCACAAATCAGGTTTCATGCCTGATTTGTGGAGTACTGTAGAAATGAATAGGACCGGGGCAATTAATTTTTTGAAGCATTTGCTTCCAGATAATCAATTGCGTCACCCACAGTAGTAATCGTTTCTGCTTTTTCGTCAGGGATGGAAATCTCAAATTCTTTTTCAAATTCCATAATCAACTCTACCGTATCCAGCGAGTCTGCTCCCAGGTCGTTCGTGAAGCTTGCTTCACGGGTAACCTCTGACTCGTCAACACCCAGTTTGTCAACGATAATGCCTGTAACTCTTGCTGCAATGCTTGAAGACATAATAAATTCGCTTTATTGGTTTTACGAATGTTCCTGCAAAGGTAAAATATAAGTTTCTTCATAACCAAGGTTTTTAATTTTTTTTTGCAATCGCTGTGAAAACCTTCTCCTGTAGATTTGAATATTTTCACAATAAATGTACCTTTACATTAGTATTATTGTAATTTTTACACTTAGCAGAAAATTTGGTTTTTACCATAAAATCAATAAAAAAAATTATGTTAGCGCACCCAATTGAAAAAAATATCGCTTCTCGTATGAAAATCGTTGACCACCAAAACACAAAGATTGTAGCCACCGTGGGGCCCGCGTGTAGTTCTTATGAAATGCTGCTTGAATTAGTCAAGGCAGGCGTGGACGTGTTTCGCCTCAATTTTTCGCATGGCACGCATGAAGATCACCTTCAGGTTATCAATCATATCACCTACCTCAATGAAAAATATGGCTTGCACATCAGTATCCTCGCGGATTTGCAGGGGCCGAAACTGCGCGTAGGCAAAATCGAAAACAATGCATTGGAATTGAAGGAGGGTGATATTGTCACCTTTGTGAACGAGAAGTGTGTTGGCACAATGGAAAAAATTTACATGAGCTATGAGCAGTTCCCGAAAGATGTAAAAATAGGTGAAACAGTACTGGTGGACGATGGCAAATTGGTGTTCGAGGTGGTAGAGACCAATCAAAAAGATACGGTGAGGCTCAAAACAATGTTTGGAGGAGTATTGTCTTCCAATAAAGGCGTAAATCTTCCCAATACCAATGTTTCCTTACCTTCTCTTACTGAAAAAGATCTGATTGACCTCGATTTTATTCTGACCCAGCCAGTCAACTGGATTGCCTTATCTTTTGTAAGAAGGCCTGAAGATTTGACCGATTTGCGGCAACGCATTGAAGCTAAAAACCATCCTGCGAGGATTATTGCCAAAATAGAAAAACCCGAAGCGGTCAAATGTATTGACGAAATCATCAAGCATACCAATGGCATCATGGTCGCTCGCGGTGACCTTGGCATCGAAATGCCGATTGAGCAATTGCCGGTTATCCAGAAAGAAATTGTACGCAAGTGCATCCAGCGGGCGCGCCCCGTGATTGTGGCTACACAAATGATGGATAGCATGATTACGAGCCCCAGTCCTACCCGCGCTGAGGTAACCGACGTAGCTAATGCAGTGCTTGATGGCGCAGATGCAGTAATGCTAAGTGGAGAGACTTCTGTAGGTAAGCATCCGGTAAAAGTGGTGGAATACATGAACAAAATTATAGAAGAGGCGGAAAAGATTTTTGATATGAATGGACGTCGACCAGTGTTGGTGCCCAAGGCCCGCACGTTCCTTTCGGATGTCGTGTGCTTCAATGCTGCCAAAACAGCAGAAGAAGTAGGCGCTAAGGCCATCATCGGGGTGACGAGTTCGGGTTATACTGCTTTTAAAGTGTCGAGTTATCGCCCTAAGAGCGAAATATATATTTTTTCCGATCGAATGCACATGCTTGCTACGCTCAATTTAGTTTGGGGCGTGCGCTGTTTTTATTACGACCGCTTTACAACTACTGACGAAACAATTGTGGATGTCACGGATATTCTAAAAAGAGCAGGAAAAGTAAAATCCGGCGAAATCCTTGTGAATACAGGTAGTATGCCGCTGCATCGGCGCCATCGTACTAATATGATGAAAGTAACCGTAGTCGAGTAGCAACGCAACGTCTTGCCAAAATTTTCGTTTTGATTAAAAGTGACTGCACTTTTACAGCTATTGCAAATAATAGTTGGTCTTTCCTTTTTATAGAATTTGAAGAAAAGGTTGATTCTCAGAAGAAAAAGGGCGAACTTAGTGGTTTCTAATCTCGTTTCTTCCGGGAGGCAAAGTGAAGAAGCTTGATTGTCAACACTTTGAACAAAACAATTGCTGATGAGGAAGCTTGAGCTTTCAGCTACACTGCCATGCAGAATGCACATCATGGCAAGCCAGAAATATATTTTTTTGTTGGTGGTATTGACACTACTAACGAATTTAAGTCTTTTTGCCCAGCAGGTGAGCGAAAAAGAAGTGGCATTGCAGGAAAAATTTATTGATGCTAGCCGAGAGCATTTGCTTGGTCGATATGAAAAAGCGGCTACTATCTACGAAGAAATCCTGAAAACTGCACCGAATAACGATGCTGCTGCTTACGAATTGTCGCGTGTATATGATGCACAAAACAATGGTGAAAAGGCATTGCGCTATATCCGAATAGCGATTGAAGCCGCACCCGATAATCATTGGTATCGGCGCTTTTTGGCGGATTTGTACCAAAAGCAAAATAAGAATAAAGACGCCGCAGATGTGTATGGGGAGCTTACTAAAAAAGACCCGACCAACGAGGAATATTATTACACTTGGGCTTATTTTTTGGTGAAAGCCAATGAAATTAATGCTGCTTTAAAAGTCTATGACGATTTTGAAAAGCGAATTGGAATCAACGAAGAAGTGATCCGGCGGAAGCACTCACTTTATGTGGGAATGGGTAATAACCGCAAAGCTGCGGAGGAGTTGCAACGCTTGATTAATGCTTTTCCGAAAAGCATAGAATATCGGCATTTATTGGCGAGTTTTTATGAACAAATTGGTGAGCAGAATCTGGCTTTGAAAGTTTATAAAGAAACACTGAAAATAGATCCGGATGATTCCAGGTCTGTGATGGCTTTAGCGGGTACGCCTGGGCGGCAGAGCGATGAAATCCAATATTTACGCTCGTTACAGCCTATTTTTGAAAAGCCGGACATCCATATTGATTTGAAAATCGAAAAGTTGATGCCTTTTATTGCTAAAGTTGCTGATTCTGGTGATAAAGCAATAGCCAACGCTGCTTTGGAACTTACGCAAATATTAGAAACCTTGCATCCGCAAGAAGCAAAGGCTTTTGCAGCATCCGCTGATTTATTGTATTATTCCGGCGAGCCAATGAAAGCATTGGAAAAATATAAAAAAACGCTGGAACTCGATGATACAGTCTTTCTGGTATGGGAGCAATTGCTGAATATCCTTCGGGAATCCAAAGATTATGGGTCTTTGCAGAAATATTCGGAAAAAGCGATGGATTTGTTCCCCAATAAAGCCCAAGTCTATTATTTGAATGGAATCGCCAATGTAGAGTTGAATCGACCCAATGATGCGCTCAATTCTTTGGAACAAGCGACGCTGATGGCTGGTAGCAATGGTAATTTATTATTTGAAATTCAAATTCAAAAAGGATTGGTTTTCAATATCTTAAAAAGATATGATGCTTCCAACGAAGCATTTGAACAAGCTTTAAAACTCAATCCAAAATCACCAGAAGCGCTTAGTCGCTATAGCCAATGCCTTGCACAGCGCAGTGAAAATTTGCAAAAAGCCAAAACAATGGCAAAGCAAGCGGTTGATGTAGCGCCTAAAAAACCTGATTATCAGGCGACTTACGGTTGGGTAATGTACAAAATGAAAGAATACAGCGAAGCAAAAGAATGGTTGGGAAAGGCTTTGGAAAATGGCGGTACGAATGATGCCATGATTCTGGAACACTACGGCGACGTGCTTTTTCAGATGAACGACACCGATGGCGCTTTGCAATATTGGATAAAAGCACAGGAAAAAGGTAATACTTCTGAATTATTAGAGAAAAAAATCACCGACCGACGTTTATATGATTAAATGATGGTGCGGCGTTTAAATTAAAAAGTAGTTTTATAAATTATTCCGACGAATGAAGGTAAGAACTCCCTACATCTACCAGCTTTTACTGGTGATGGTAAGTTTTATAATGCTCTCCGCTTGCAGCGCTTCCAAAAAGCTGGGTACATCTGGCTTGGAACGCGACAGCCCTGAATTTCTCATCAAAGCCATGGCGACCAATCAGGTGAACGCAAAGTGGTTCAGCGCACGCGCGAAGGTTGATTTTGCCGGCGATGATATGTCCGTAGGCGCTACGGCTACGATTCGGATGCTCAAAGACAGCCTCATTTGGGTATCGGTGCGCAAATTGGGTTTTGAAGTGATGAGAGCCAAAATCACCCAAGATTCAGTGTATATAATTGACCGTCTAGGTAATACGTATGATATAAAAGACCTAAATTATCTTCAGAAAACATACAACGTACCGGCCAGCCTGGAAATGCTACAAGCTATTGTTTTGGGTAATCCTGTTTTTTTTAGCACCAGCGGTTTTCAAACTGAAAAAGTAGAGCCTCTTTTGCATTTATTTGGCAAAAGCGCCCGCATGGATACGCATTATTGGTTGGATAAAAAGGATTATCGTTTGCAAAAAATGAGTTTTGAAGAACCGCAAGACCAACGATTGGTACAAATGCAACTGGAAGATTATCAACAATTAGCAGATAATCAAAATTTTTCGTATTTTCGTATTCTTGAAATGAACAGCCGCGAAACCGGCAAGGTAAAGGTGGAAATGAAATATTCCCAGTTAGAAATCAACATCCCAAAGGACGTAGAATTTGAAATACCTGATAGATATACACGCTCTTCGTATTAAACGCTTCGCCCTGTTGCTTTTGCTAATGGGGATCGTATGTGGCGCTTTATCAGGGCAAAATCGTAAAGAACTAGAGGAGAGGCGCAAGCAATTGCAAGCAGAAATCAACCAAACCTCTGGGCTGCTCGAAAAAACCCAAAAAGATAAAGCCGCCGCGCTCGACCGTTATTTTGCATTGCAAAATCAAATTCAGAAGCGCCGCCAGCTGGTTCAAACGCTCCAAACGGAGCTTGTATCAGCGGATACAGCTATTCTGCGTGCCAATCAAGTATTACTCACCCTCGATGATGATTTGAATCGCCTGCGCCAGGAATACGCTTCCACCATGCGTCACACGATGCGCCAGCGTATTAGCGGTAGTTTTGTACAATTCTTATTTTCAGCAAGAGACCTGAATGATGCTTTCCAGCGCTGGCAGTACATTCGACAGTATTATCGCTATCGTCAGCGCCAGATACAACGCATACTTGATGCACAACAAGCCTTGTCTCAAAAAACGATTTTACTCGAAAAAGAAAAGACGGAAAAAGCAAAACTATTGACCGCACAAAAGCAGCAACAATCTACTTTGAATACCGAAATGGCCGACAAAGACCGTTTGGTAAAAACGCTCAAAGAGGATGAAAGTAAACTCATAACGGAATTGAATCGTCAGCAAAAGGCGCACGACCAACTCAATAAAGCGATTGAAAATATCATTCGAACAGAAATCGCCAGAAAGAAAAAAGAATCGCGTAAGCCAGAAGCACTCACAGCCGCCAAAGATGATGATAAGGAAACTCTTTCGGGCGTTTCCAGTGAATTTGTGCAGCGTAAAGGTAAATTGCCTTGGCCGGTGACACGCGGTTACATCACTCGTCAGTTTGGTACACAGCCCCACCCTACTTTGCAGGGTATCAAAATTAGCAATAACGGCATTGATATTCGCACCGATAAAGGCTCGGAAGTGCAGGCGATTTTTGAGGGGAGCGTCGTAGGTACGCAGTTTGTTCCTGGCTATTTGAATACCGTGATCGTGCAACATGGTATTTATTATACGGTCTATTCCAATTTGGAAGAGGTTTTTGTAAAACGCGGGGATACCATTCTTGCAAAACAAATCATTGGTAAGGTAGGAGATGAGAAACCGGAGGTGCATTTTGAAGTATGGCACGAGAAAGAAAGATTGAATCCAGTGTTGTGGGTAAGCCAACCGCAATAAGCGGGGTGATTGGGGAATA